>JANNGJ010000276.1:0-3892 GCA_031403815.1 Burkholderiales bacterium
CCCGCTACAGCGGCACGATCGGCCTGCCGCTGCCCAACACCGAGCTGGTCCTGCTCGACGACGACGGCCAGGAAGTCCCGCTCGGCACGCCCGGCGAGATCGCCATCCGCGGCCCGCAGGTGATGGCGGGCTACTGGCAGCGGCCCGACGAAACCGCCAAGGTGATGACCGCTGACGGCTTCTTCCGCACCGGCGACATCGGCACGGTGGATGCGCGCGGCTACTTCAAGATCGTGGACCGCAAGAAAGACATGATCCTGGTCTCGGGTTTCAACGTCTACCCGAACGAGATCGAAGACGTGATCGGCCAGATGCCCGGCGTGCTGGAGTGTGCTGCCGTCGGCGTGCCTGACGAGAAGGCCGGCGAAGCGGTCAAGGTGGTCATCGTCAAGAAGGACGACAAGCTCAACGTCGGGGAAGTCAAGGCTTGGTGCGAAGCGAACCTCACGGGCTACAAGCGCCCGCGACTGATCGAGTTCCGCAGCGAGCTGCCGAAATCGCCGGTGGGCAAGGTCCTGCGCCGTGAGTTGCGCGACGCGCCGAAGTAGTTCGCGCCGCGCCCATCGCGGGGCAGGATGCGATCATCCTGGCGTGCCAGCCCACCGTCTTCCAAGCCCATGAGCCGCCGGGCCGTTCCCGGGGCGGATACCGCAGTGCGAAGCACGGAGCTTGGCTGATGAGCCGCATCGCCATCGTCAGCGCGATGCACGAGGAGTTGCGCGCCTTGCTGCCGATGCTGCAGGACAGCCACGTCGAACACCGCGCCGGTCGCGACTTCCACCTCGGCTCGCTCGACGGCCATGAGGTGGTGCTGGTGCTGAGCGGTATCGGCAAGGTGGCTGCGGCGACCACCACCACGGTCCTGCTCGACAGCCTGGCGGTGCGCGCGCTGCTCCTCACCGGCGTAGCTGGCGGCCTGGGGGCTGGCGTGCGGGTTGGCGACGTGGTGGTCGCGAAGGGTCTGATGCAGCACGACATGGACGCCTCACCGCTGTTTCCGCGCTACGAGGTGCCGCTCACCGGGCGCTCGCGCTTCCCCACCGACCCCGCGCTGTGCGCCGCGCTGTCGGCTGGCTGCCGTCACGTGCTGCAGGCGCCGCACCCGGCATTGGCCGTCTTCGGCATCGCTGCGCCGCGCCTGCACGAAGGCCTGGTGATCAGCGGTGATCGCTTCGTGGCCACCGCGGCCCTGAGCGGGGCCTTGCGCGCGGACCTGCCCGAGGCCTTGGCCGTCGAGATGGAGGGCGCAGCCGTGGCCCAGGTCTGCGCCGATTTCGGCCGACCCTTCGGCGTGGTGCGCACGGTGTCGGACCGTGCCGACGACGTGGCCCACGTCGATTTCCCCCGTTTCATCGTCGAGGTCGCGGCCGAGTTCTCACGCGACATCGTGCGCGCCACGCTGGCGCAGCTCTGATCCGGCGCACCGCCCTCGCCACATCACACCACGCTTGCCATGCCGCCTCGCCTGTATTTCGATCACCTGATTGCCGGTGCGGGCGCCATCGATCTGCCGGCCAGTGCAGCGCGGCACGCGCAGGTGTTGCGCTTGCAGCCGGGCCAGGCCGTGACCCTGTTCGATGGTCAGGGTGGCGAGTGGTCGGCCGAAGTGGCGACGATGGAGCGGCGCAGCGTGTCGGTACAGGTGCTGTCGCACAGCCCGCACGAGTGCGAGAGCCCGGTCGCCGTGACGCTGGCGCTGGCCATGCCCGCCAACGACCGCATGGACGCGTTGGTGGAAAAAGCCACCGAGTTGGGCGCCGTGGCGGTGCAGCCCCTGGTGACGGAGCGCTCCGTGCTGCGCCTGACTGGTGAGCGCGGGCAACGCCGCCAAGCGCATTGGCAGGCCATCGCCATCGCAGCGTGCGAACAGTGCGGGCGCAACCGCGTGCCGACCGTGCAGCCCGTGCTGAGCTATGCGGCCTGGTTGGCCGCATTGCCCGCGGCCAGCGCGGCAGACATCCGCTTCCTGCTCAGCTGGCGCGATGCTGTGCCCTGGGCCCAGGCCTGCCTCATCGCAGGCAGCGCGCTGACCCTGCTGAGCGGCCCCGAAGGCGGTTTCAGCGAGGCCGAAGAAGCGCTCGCGCGGGGGCGCGGCTTTGCCGCCGTGTCGCTCGGCCCGCGTGTGCTGCGCGCCGACACAGCCCCGCTGGCTGCGCTGGCCGCGCTGGCCCTGCGCGCGACGTAACAGTCGGCGTCCCGCGCTTGTTGCACGAGAGCGTCGCCATGAGAATCCGGCGCTTCACCAATCGACTTCGGAGTGCGTCATGGGTTTGCTCGATTCTGTGCTCGGCAGTGTGCTCGGCGGCGGCCAACAGCAAGCGGGTGGCGCAGGCGCCTTGATCAACATCGTGGCCGGCATGCTGGCCAATTCAGGACAGGCCGGCGCGGCCGGTGCAGGCGGCAGCGCGGGCGGTGGACTCGGTGCACTGGTTGAGCAGTTCCAGCGCGGCGGCCTCGGCGACGTCATGGGCTCATGGATCGGCACCGGGCAGAACCAGCCGATCTCGCCCGACCAGCTCGGCGGCGTGCTCGGCGACGACCTGCTCGGCAAGCTGACTCAGCAAACCGGCATGAACCACGGCGACCTGCTCGGTCAACTCTCGAAGATGCTGCCGCAGATGGTTGACCAGGCCACGCCCGAGGGCAAGATTCCCGACGGCGGGCTGGGCGACATCGGCGCCATCCTCGGGCGCTTCACCCAAGCAGCTCGCTGAGCCAGGCCTAGCCCGCAGCGGCGCTGAGCGCATCGGCCGGCGCGCTCGGCCGCGCGACCCGGGCCGGCGGGATCAGCGGGTCGGTGAGTCCGGGCAAAGCATCTTCAACCGCGCGCCGACCCAGCGACCATGTCAAAGCGGAACAGGCGGCATTCGATCGGGCCGTTCCACATCGGCACGCGCTGGCTTTCCTTCAGGCGCATCAGCGAGGGCAGCTTCATCTCGGGGCTCAACACCCAGGCGGTCCAGCCGGCGTAGTTGCGCTTCCAGTGGCCCGCCAGGTCGGCAAAGAAGGCCGCCGGCGTGCCGCCCGCCGCGAAGTCTTCGCGCGCCGACGCGCCGGGTGCTGGGCCGCGCGACGGGGTGGCACCCCGGCCCTTGGCGTCGATGCGCTCGCCGTAGGGCGGGTTGAGGATCAGCCCGCCGCGCTCTGCGGGCGGCAGGCGTTGCAGTGCGTCAACGGTCTTGAAATCGATGGCCTGGGCCACGCCAGCGCGCAGCGCGTTGCGCCCCGCGAAATCGGTCATCCGGAAACTCACGTCGCCGGCAAAGATCGGCACCTCACTGGCATGGATGCGCGCGCGGGCCGCTTCACGCAAGGCTTGCCAGGCACCGAGCTGGTCGCGCCAGGGCGCCAGGCGCTCGAAGGCGAAACGGCGCTCCAGGCCGGGGGCGATGCCGCAGGCGATCTGCGCGGCCTCGATGGCAATCGTGCCGGCACCGCAACACGGGTCGAGCAGGGCGCCATCTTCAATGCGGCCCTGCCAGCCGGCGGCAGCCAGCATCGCGGCCGCCAGGGTTTCCTTCAACGGCGCCTCGCCCGTCACGTCGCGCCCGGCCGCGCGCGCGTCGCGCCACCCGCGCTTGAACAAGGGCTCGCCCGAGGTGTCGACATAGACGGTGGCGTGGCTCGGCGTGAGGTGCAGCGACAGCGGCAGGTCGGGGGCGCGGGTATCGACACTCGGGCGCTCGCCGCTGAGGTCGCGCAGCGCGTCGCAGACGGCGTCCTTGACCCGCAGGGTGGCGAAGTTCAGGCTGCGCAGCGGCGAGCGCTGCGCGGTGGTGTCGACGCGCAGGGTCTGCTGCGGCGTGATCCAGTCTTGCCAGCGCACATCGCGCGCCAGGTCATAGATGTCCTGCTCATGGCGGTAGGGCCCATGGGCCAGCGGCCACAACAC
>JANNGJ010000277.1:0-1628 GCA_031403815.1 Burkholderiales bacterium
CAGGTTGGCGAATTGCAGGCCCATGATGGTCAGCACCGGGACCATGGCATTGCGCAGCACATGGCGCCACAGCACGGCGCGGCGCGACAAACCCTTGGCGCGTGCCGTGCGCACATAGTCTTCGCGCAGGGCTTCGAGCACGGCCGAACGCGTGACGCGCGCCAGGATGGCGGCCTGCACCGCGGCCAGCGACAAGGCCGGCAAGAGCAGCGCCTTGAGGCCCGGCCAAAGGCCCCCTTCGCCGCCGCCATCGTCGCCGTGCCAGCCCGGAAAGCCGCCGGCGCTGACCCACTGCAGTTGCACCGCGAAGAGCAGGATCAGCAGGATGGCGAGCCAGAAGCTCGGCACCGCCACGCCGAGCTGCGACAGCGCCATCACGCCAACGTCGCCAATGCGGTTGTGGCGCGAGGCGGCGTACACGCCGAGCGCCAGCGCCACCCCCACCGTCAGCGCCATCGACATCAGCGCCAGCGGCAGGCTGACTTGCAGACGCTCGGCGATCAGCTCGAAGGTGGGGGTGTCGTAGGCGTAGCTCATCGCGCTCTGGCCCTGCAGCAAGCCGCCGACCCAGTTTGCGTAGCGCACCCACGCCGGCTGATCGAGCCCGAGCCGGGCTTCGAGCGCAGCCAGAGACTCGGCCGTGGCGGTATCGCCGAGCATCACCTGCGCCGGGTTGCCGGGCAGCCACTCGAGCACCGCAAACACCACCAGCGACGCGACCGCCAGCGTGGCAAAGAAGGTGGCGATGCGCCGGAGCAGGAACAGCAGCATGGTGGCGGCGGAGTATCCTGCATCGTCGCTGCTCTGCACCCCTGTCGACCATGCAAACCTTGCCCCTGCTCGGTGCCAGCAACCATGCCTTCATTGGCGGCCATTGGCGCGACGGGGCGGCGCGTGAGACCCTGGCGCTGCTCAACCCGTCCGACGGCAGCCGCCTTGCCGAGATCGCCCGCGGCAACGCCGCCGACATCGACGCCGCCGTGGCGGCCGCCCAAGCCGCGCTCGACGGCGACTGGGGCCGGCTGAGCGCCGCGGAGCGGGGCCGCGCGCTGCTGCGCCTGTCACAGTACGTGCTGGCCGCGGCCGACGACCTGGCGCGGCTTGAAGCCCTGGATGTCGGCAAGCCGCTCAAGCAAGGCCGTGCCGACGCCTTGGCGCTGGCGCGCTACCTCGAGTTCTACGGCGGCGCAGCCGACAAGGTGATGGGCGAAACCATCCCCTTCGCCGCTGGCTACACCGCGCTCACGCTGCGCGAGCCGCATGGCGTCATCGGCCACATCGTGCCCTGGAACTACCCGATGCAGATCATCGGCCGCAGCGTCGGCGCCGCGCTGGCGATGGGCAACGCCTGCGTGCTGAAGCCCGCGGAAGAGGCCTGCCTGACGGCGCTGGCCTTCGCCCAACTCGCGCACGAATCGGGCCTGCCGGCCGGCGCGCTGAACGTGGTGCCGGGCCTGGGCGAAGAAGCCGGTGCGGCGCTGAGCGCGCATCCCGGCGTGGCGCACCTGTCGTTCACCGGCTCGGTGGTGGTCGGCCGCCTGGTGCAGGCCGCGGCGGCGAAGAACACGATTCCCGTCACGTTAGAACTCGGCGGCAAGAGCCCTCAACTGGTGTTTGCCGATGCCGAC
>JANNGJ010000278.1:0-3595 GCA_031403815.1 Burkholderiales bacterium
TGGGTGTAGTTCATGGCGATCCTCAGATCAAGGCGAAATTCGCCGGCAGCCCCGGCACCTCGACGCGAACTTGCAGCACGCAGCCGGCCAGCGGCTCGCGCACCAGTTCATCGGCCGGCCGCTTCTCGCGCGAGGTGGTGATGTACAGGGTCTTCAAATCGCGCCCGCCGAAGCAGGGCATGGTCGGGCAGCGCACGGGCAATGGAAGTTCGCGCGTCAAGCTGCCGTCGGGCGCAAAGCGCAGCAGGCGCGCACCTTCGAACATCGCCACCCAGTAGCCGCCTTCGGCATCGACGGCAGCGCCGTCGGGGCGGCCGCCGTAGCTGGCCAGCGCTTGACCGGTTGCCTTGGTGGGGAACTCGGCGAAGACGCGGCGCCGCGACAGGCTGCCGTCGCCCACGTCGAAATCGAGCGCATCGATGCGGTGGGCCTTGGTGTCGGCCCAGTACATGGTGCGCGCGTCCGGGCTCCAGGCCAGGCCGTTGCTGACCGTGATGTCGCTGGCCATCTTGGTCAGGCGCCCCTCGCTGTAGCGGTAGAGCGCGGCGCGCGGTGGGTCGCGCGGCTCGTAGATCGTGCCGACCCAGAAGCGGCCTTGCGGGTCGGCCTTGCCGTCGTTGAAGCGCTCCTGGGCAAGGTCGTAGGGCGCCTTGGACAGCGACGTGGACTCGCCGGTCGAAGGGTCGAAACGCACCAGCCCGCTGCGCAGCGCGAGCAGCAGCCCGCCGTCCTGCAGCGGTGCGCAGCAAGCCACTTCGGTATCGAAGGCCCACTCGCGGTGAGCGCCCGAGACTGGATCGAAGCGGTTGAGCTTGTGGCCAGGGATGTCGCACCAATACAGCACCTGCTCGGCGGGGTGCCAGAGCGGCGATTCGCCCAGCAGGCTCGGCGGCACGCCAGGCAGCGCGTCGATGACCGCGAGCGTCAAGGCCTGTTCACCTCGATCGTCATCCATGCCTCCATCGTCTCGCCGGCCGGCAGGGCCACCAAGCCGTGCGCCGCCGGGTCGGCCATCTGGATCGCGTTGTTGACATGGCTCACCGGCTCGACGCAGAAGTAGTCGCGGCTCGGCGGTGTGAACACCACCAGGTAGGGCAGCGACGACGTGATCTTGAGGGCAAGCTTCTCGTCGCGCAGGTTGGCGGCGCCCTTCCAGCCTTCGAAGCAGTTGTCGAAATCGAGGTGGCGCACTTCGCCGTCGATGCTGCCTTGCGTGACACGCCGCGTCGGCAGTTGCGTGCTCGGGTCGGACTCCCAGCGCTGGCTGCATTCCACGTGCAGGCGGCTGCGCGAGCGCTTGGGGAAGTAGGGGTGCCAGCCCAGGCCCACGGGCTGGGTGCGGGCGTCGATGTTGGTCAGCGACATGCGCAGCGTCAGCGCGTTCTCGCTCAGCTCAAAACTCTGTGTCGCGTCAAAGTTGAAGGGCCAGTGCTCATTCGCAGTGTGAGTGACCGCCAGCTCAACCTGGGTGGGGTTGGCACCGGCGACGCGCCAGGGCTGCTGCCAGACCGTGCCATGCAGCGAATGCGGATTGCCCGGCTCGAAGTTCGGCGCGGTGGTGAAGTCGCGGCCGAGCCAGCGAAAGTGGCGGTAGCCGATGCGGTTGGAGTACGGCGCCATCGGGAAACACCCCGAGGGCCGCGAGGCCACCAACTCCGCCGGCTCGCAACTGCGCAGGATTGGCGTGGTGTCATGCCAGAAGCCGGCAATGGCGGCGCCGAGGTCGGGGCGCAAGGCCAAGCGCAGGGCGCCGGCGTGAAGTTCGAGGGCCGGGGTTGAAGGGGCTGCTGTCATGGTGCTCCGGAGCGAGTTCTGAGGGTGCATCGACGGCCCTTCCTTCGACACGCTCAGGATGATCGGGTCTAGGGGCTCAGGGCAAACGGGCTTGAGGCCGATGCGAGGCCCAGATTACCAGCCGCCCGGCAGCACTTCGCTCAGGGCCACCACCCGCCCCTCGTCGATGCTCTTGTGCGCGGCCAGGCCGGTGGCCACTGCGCGCAGGCCCTCTTCGAGCGGGATCTCAGGCGCTGTGCCGTTGCGCACCGCCTGCGCAAACTTCTGGTGCTCGATGTAGCTGGCACCGAAATGCTGGCCCAGGTACTTGATGTTGGTGTCGCGGATCTGGCGCACCGCCACGCCCTTGACGGTGCCCGAGGGCTGGCCCCAGTTCGCACGCCGGCCCCAGTCTTCGCGCCGTCCGTAGCGCAGGATGCCCGAGGGCAGCAGCGACTCCAGCTTGCCCTCGCTGCCGACGATTGTCACCTGCTCGTTGTCGACGGAGTTCTCGGCGAACATACACAAGTCGAGCGAGGCGCGCGCGCCGCTCGGGTACTCGACGATGACGAAGGCGCTGTCGAGGATGTCGGGTGTCCTGCCCTCGTACTTCTCGTCGAGGTGGTTGACGCGCTGGCCGCCGGACGCAAATACGCGCGTCGGCTTTTCCTTCAGGATGAAGTCCATCAGGTTGAAGTAGTGGCAGCACTTCTCGACCAGCGTGCCTCCCGTGTTGGCGGAGAAGCGGTTCCAGTCGCCGACCTTCGCATAGAAGGGCTCGCGGTGCTCGCGGATCGCCACCTGATGCAGCTGGCCGATACCGCCTTCGTGCGCGATGCGGATCATTTCGGCCACCGGTGGCATGTAACGGTACTCCTGCGCCACCCAGACGATGCCTTTGCGCTCTTTCGCGCGCTCGATCATCTCCAGGCCGTCGGCGATCTTCGTCACCAGCGGCTTCTCGCACAGGATGTGCAAGTCGGTGGCCAGCGCGTCGCGCATCACCTCGATGTGCGTGAAGTTCGGGCTGGCGACGACCACTGCGTCGCACAGGCCGCTCTGCAACAAGTCGCCGTGATGCTCGAACAGCTTCAACTGGCCATCGAGCAGGACGGAGGCCTGTTCGCGGCTGGCCGCCACCGGGTCCGACACGGCAGTCACGACCGCCCCGCCCATGGCCCGGATGTTTTCGATGTGCTCGCGGCCCATGCTGCCGCAGCCGATGATGCCGTACCGAATCTTCTGCATCTCTCTAGCCCTTCAATCCACCTTGCGTCAGGCCGCCGACTACGCGCTCCTGGAAGATCGCGATCAGTATGGCGATCGGCACGATGGCGACGATCAATGCGGCCGAAATGATCGGCCACGGGAAGGTGAACTCACCCTGGTAAAGCGTGATGCCGACCGGCAGGGTGCGGAAGTTCGGGTTGCTGTTCAAAGACAACGCAAGCAGGAACTCGTCCCAGGAATTGACGAAGGCCAGGATGCCCGCCGTGAACACGCCGGGCGCGGCCAGTGGCACGACCACGCGCACCAGCGCGCCCATGCGCGTACAGCCGTCGATCATCGCGGCGTTCTCCAGATCCTTCGGGATGCTCTGGAAAAAGCCCACGAGCACCAGCGTGCACACCGGCAGGTTGAGCACGATGTAGGGCAGCACCAAGGCGGTGTAGCTGTTCAACAGGCCGAGCGTGCGCATGGTCTCGAAGATCGGCACCAAAAGCGTCACCAGCGGGAACATGGAAGAGGCGACGATGCAGGTCAGGATCAATTGCCGGCGCCTCAGGTTCAGGCGCGCAATGGCGTAGGCCGCAAGCGCCGA
>JANNGJ010000279.1:0-2089 GCA_031403815.1 Burkholderiales bacterium
CCGACGATGACATAGACCAGGAAGCTGATTGACAGCGCAATCGTCGTGGCCACCATGATCGTGCGGTCGGTCAGCGAGCCGCGCCGGTAGGCAACCCACATCGCGATCGGCAGGGCCAGCAGCACGTCGAGGATCAGGATCGGGATCATCACCGTCAGCGTGGCCGGCAGGCGGGTCATGAACAGGTTGGCCACCGACTCGTTGGTGGCCCAGCTCTTGCCCCAGTCGAAGGTGACGATGCTCTTCAAGTAGATGCCGAGCTGCACGTACCAGGGCTGGTCCAGGCCGAGCTGCTGCGTGATGGCCGCGATCTGCTCGGCGGTGGCGTTCTGGCCGCCCAGAATCTCGGCCGGGTCGCCGCCGAAATACTTGAACAGGAAGAACACCAGCAGCACCGCGCCGAACAGGGTCGGCACCATCTGCCACAGGCGCTTGATGATGTAGGCGGTCATGTCAGTGGCATTCGGCCAGCACCCCGTGGGGTCGCGAGGGCAACGAGCGATGAGATTTCATGTCGAACGGGTCGCTTTTTTGAGACGCGCGAGTGTAGGGCGCAGCCGGTTGAGGGTTCCCCCGCATTTCCCCGTGCCTCAGCGGGGCAGTTTGACTCGATAGACTGCCCATCATCTCCGCTCTGCCCCCGAGCCATGAAACCCAACCTGCTGCTGGCGCTGGCCACAAGCCTCGCGTTGGCCTGCGGCAGCGTCGCCGCGCAGACGGCAGCGCAGCCTGTCAAGGTGCTGCCGACTCAGGTGGCGCAGCCCCTGAAGGTGCTGCGGTATGCCTTTCCTGTCGCCGAAACCGGCTTCGACCCGGCGCAGATCAGCGACCTGTACTCACGCACGGTGGCGGCCAACATCTTCGAGGCGCCGCTGACCTATGACTACCTGGCGCGGCCGGCCACGGTCAAGCCGCAGACCGCAGCAGCGCTGCCCGAGATCACCGAAGACGGTAAGCGCTTCGTGTTTCGCCTCCAGCCCGGCATCTACTTTGCCGATGATCCGGCGTTCAAGGGCCCTGATGGTCGTCAAGTTCGGCGGGAGCTGACCGCCGCCGACTACGTCTACAGCTTGAAGCGCCACTACGATCCCAAATACAAGAGCCCGAGCTTGTTCCAGCTCGAGAACGCGAAGATCCTGGGCCTGTCGGAGCTGCGCAAGAAGATCATCGCCGACAAGCTGCCCTTCCCCTACGACACCGCGGTCGAGGGCCTGCGCACCCTCGACCGCTACAGTTTCGAAATTCGTCTGGCGCAGCCGTCACCGCGCTTCCATTACCTGATGGCCGAAGGCTCGGTGATGGGCGCCGTGGCGCGGGAGGTGATCGAGGCCTACCCGGACCAGTCGATGGCGCACCCAGTGGGCACCGGGCCGTTTCGCCTGACTGACTGGCGGCGCAGCGCCAAGATCGTGCTCGAACGCAACCCGAATTACCGCGACGACCCTTACGACGAAACGCCTGCCGCTGGCGACAAGGGCGGCGCCGCAATTGCGGCCCGGCTGCAGGGCCGCAAGCTGCCGCTGGTGGACCGGGTCGAGATCAGCATCATCGAAGAGGTGCAGCCGCGCTGGCTGGCCTTCCTGAACGGCGAGCACGACCTGATGGACCGGCTGCCCAACGAGTTCGCGTCCGTCGCCATCCCGAACAACACGCTGGCGCCGAATCTGGCCAAGCGCGGCATCCAGATGGAGCGCGTGGCGCTGGTCGATGCCACCTTCTTCTACTTCGGCATGGAGAACCCGGTGGTTGGCGGCTACACGGCAGAGAAGGTGGCGCTGCGGCGCGCACTGGGCATGGCCTATGACGTGCCGCGCGAGATTGCTGCCGTGCGGCGCGGGCAGTCGATTCCGGCGCAGGCGATGGTGCCGCCGATGCTCTCGGGCTATGACGCGGCGCTGAAAACCGAGATGAGCGACCGCGACCTGCCGCGCGCCAAGGCCCTGCTCGACCAGTTCGGCTACGTCGACAAAGACGGTGACGGCTGGCGCGACCAACCCGACGGCAAGCCGCTGGTGCTCGAGTATTCGTCGCAGCCCGACCAACTCTCGCGCCAGTTGCAGGAGGTGGTGAAGAAGTCCTTCGACCCGCT
>JANNGJ010000280.1:0-3150 GCA_031403815.1 Burkholderiales bacterium
CACGCTGGTCGACGGCCGCTCGCACGAGGTCTTGGCGGCTTGCGATGTGACCCTGATTGCCAGCGGCACGGCCACGCTCGAGGCCGCCCTTTTCAAGCGGCCGATGGTCATCGCTTACCGCATGAACGGCCTGAGCTGGCAGATGATGCGGCACATGCGCTACCAGGCCTGGGTCGGCCTGCCCAACATTCTGTGCAAGGACTTCATCGTGCCCGAGCGCATCCAGGGCGACGCCGACCCTGCCACTTTGGCGGCCGATGTCCTGGCCTGGCTGGATGCCCCGGCCCGCGCTGATGCCCTGAAGGCGCGCTTCACTGAACTGCACCACTTGTTGCGCCGCGACACCGCGCGCACGGCCACCGATGCGATCGAAAAAATCCTTCGAGCCTGAGCAACTGGGCCTGACCTGGGCCGTGCAGGGCTTGGTAGCGGGTGTCGACGAGGCCGGCCGGGGTCCGCTGGCCGGGCCCGTCGTGGCCGCTGCCGTGATCCTCGATGAGCAGAACCCGATCAAGGGGCTGCGCGATTCCAAGATGCTCGGACCTGTCACCCGCGAACGCCTGGCGCTGGAGGTCCGTGCTAAGGCGCTGTGTTGCAGTGTTGGGCTGGCCAGTGTCGAGGAGATCGACGCACTGAACATCTTGCAGGCCACGCTGCTGGCGATGCGCCGCGCGGTTGACGGCTTGCGCTTGTTGCCCAAGCGGGTCTTGGTGGACGGCAACCGCCTGCCCACCCTGACCATTCCGGCCGAAGCCATCGTCAAGGGCGACAGCAAGGTGGCCGCGATCTCGGCTGCTTCGATCGTTGCCAAGGTCCACCGCGACAACTTGCTCGCGGCCTTGCACGAGTTGTACCCTGCCTACGGGTTCGCGACCCACAAGGGCTACCCGACGCCCGAGCACTTGGCGGCCTTGCGCGCGCACGGCGCCTGCAATGCGCACCGACGCAGCTTCGCGCCGGTGCGCGCCGTCATTGACGCGGCGCTGCGATGACCGCGCCGGTACAAGTCAGCTCCCGGGACAATCCCTTGCTGGTGCGTCTGCGCAAGTTGAACCGTGGGCCGGCGGACTACCGAAAACTGGGCGCCGTGTGGCTCGAAGGCGAGCACCTTTGCAGCGCCCTGCGTGCGCGCGGCCGCGCTGCGGCTCAAGCCTTGATCAGCGACTCGGCCTGGGAGCAGCCCGGCCTGCGCGCGCTGGCCACCTGGGCTCCCAGCATCGTGCGGGTGCCCGATCAACTCTTCGCGTCGGTGAGCCACCTGGCCTCGCCTGCGGGCATCGGATTTGTCATAGAGGCTCCGCCTGCGCAGATCGTTCGGCCTGGCGTGGCCACGGTGGTGCTGGACCGCGTGCAGGACGCCGGCAACGTCGGCAGCATCCTGCGCAGCGCCGCCGCGCTCGGTTTCACGCAGGTCCTGGCATTGGTCGGAAGCGCGGCATTGTGGTCGCCCAAGGTGCTGCGGGCCGGCATGGGTGCGCACTTTGCGCTGGAGCTTGCCGAGGGTGTGGCGAGTGCGCAGCTCGATGCCCTGGGGCTGCCATTGCTGGCCGGCAGTTCGCATGCCAACGCCACTCTCGATGACGAGGTGCTGCCCTTCCCGTGTGCCTGGGTCTTTGGCCACGAAGGGCAGGGTGTGGCAGCGGAGTTGCTCAAGCGTTGCAGCCTGACCTTGCGCATCCCGCAGCCAGGCGGACAGGAGTCGCTGAATGTTGCCGCCGCCGCGGCGATTTGCTTGTATGCGACCCGGTGCCACGGAGCGGGGCCATGAGCCGCCGGGCCGTTCCCAAGGCGAAGACCGCAGTGCGCAGCACGGAGGTTGCCTGATGAGCCTTTGGCGTGTGCTCGCTGGCGTCGTTGTCAGCTGGATGGCGGCGCCGGCCTGGGCCCAGGTTATGGTGCCCACCAAGCCCGTGCCGGTCCTGACCCTGCTTGCCGAGCCGGCCCGTGAGCCCTGGTGGCAACGGGCGACGCTAACGCCGCAAGCCACCACGGTGCGCGGACTGCCCATCAAGCGTTTTGAGCCGGCATGGTGTGCGGCACAAGACTTCACGCGAGTGCTGTTCGGCGAAGAACTGCTCGGCCCTGCCGGTGGCAGCCCACTCGATGGGCTCGCGTTCTCCCTCGATGGAAGTTTCGATGGCAGTGGCAAGCCCCAGACGGCCTTTGTCGGCGCCTACCGCCGTTGTGACGGCGAGCGTGGCCTGTTCGTGGCCATCATCGAGCCCAGCGCCCAGCGCACCCGCATGCGCTTCCTGGTCGAGGTGCCCGACCCCGGCACTGCGTTCGCGGCGCTGTCCTTGGAGCCGGATGGGGTGTTGGCGGTGTGGTGGTGCGCGGCCTGCGACAACGGTCATCGGATTGTCTTCAATCGCGAGACGCGCGGCTTCTTCGTTGCCGGCCCGGCAAGGCGGCGTTAGCCGATGTCCGCCGGGCTGCACAGCAGCGTCGGCGGCGTCAATAAATGAGTCGGTCGGGGCGGATATCGCGCAGGATCGTGGTGGCAATTTCTTCGATCGACTTGTGCGTCGAGCTCAACCAGGCAATGCCGTCACGCTTCATCATGCGTTCGCCCTCGTTGACCTCGTAGCGGCAGTTCTCCAGCGACGCAACACCCTGGGCCGTCTGGTTCAACGTCTTGTCGGCAAGTCACGGGTCCAGTCACCCGTTCAGCACGCGCGGCCGCTTCAGGAACTTGACTCACGAGTGGCGTCACAGGTCGTTGGTGGCACATCGGCGGTAGAGACACCGCGCCTAGGTTGGTAAACATCTTCCGCCGCGAGGCCCTGCAATCGCAGCAGGCCTCGTGGATTGGTGAGATCCAGCTCGTTCGCCCGCTGTCGCTGGCGCTGCTGACAGGGGGCGTGGCGCTGTCGGTACTGGCCGTAGGCGCCTTTCTGGCGCTCGGCGAGTACACGCGCAAGGTGCGTGTGACCGGCGTGCTGGTGCCCGACCGCGGTGTGATCCGCCTGGTGCCGCCGCAGGACGCGGTGGTGTTGGAGCGGCGTGTCGCCGAAGGCGCGAGCGTACGCGCGGGCGACGTGCTCTTCGTGCTCTCGCTGGACAGAGCCGCCGCCGGCGGCGACACCCAAGCGACGGTGCAGCGCACGCTGGCCGAGCGCTCGAAGAGCCTGGGCGACGCGGCCGCGCAAC
>JANNGJ010000281.1:0-17075 GCA_031403815.1 Burkholderiales bacterium
GGCGAACAGGAACAGGCACAGCACGACCAGGAAGACGTACTTGTTGGGTATCACGCCCTGCACCCATTCGGCCGCGGCGTCGGGCAGGCCGGTGTCGATCAGGTAGTTCGTCAGCGCCAGCGCCATGCCCAGGATCAGCATCACCCCGCCGATCAGCATGGCGCAGTCGGCCAGGCACTTGCCCAGCAAGCGCCAGTTCAGTTCGCGGTGCGCCAGCGACTGCGTCATCACGGCATAAGCCGCGGTGAGCGCGGCACTTTCGGTGGGTGTGGCCAGGCCGCTAACCAGCGAGCCGACGGCCACCAGCGGCGCGGCCAGCTCCCACTTGGCAGCCCAGGCCGCAGCCAGCGCGGCGCGGGCGCTGGGCTGCGGTGCGCCGGCCCGCGCAGCGCCGACCTGCGCAGCGTCAACCTGCAGCGGCGCCTGCTTGGCCTGGCGCAGGAAGCCGCCGATCAGCAGCAGGCAGGCCACCATCAACAGCGCCGGCGCCACGCCGGCCAGGAACATCTGCTCGATGGGCACGCGGGCGATCACCGCGTACATGATCAGCGGCACCGACGGCGCCAGCAGCACGCCCAGGGCGCTGGCGCTGGTGACCAGGCCGATGCCGCGCCGCTCGGGGTAGCCCGCCTTCAAAAGCATCGGCAGCAACAGCCCGCCCAGCGCCAGGATGGTGACGCCGCTGCCCCCCGTCAACGCCGTGAAGCCCGAACACAGCAGCGCCACCGCCACCACCGTGCCGCGCACGCCGCCGCCGAACAGCGCCACGAACACCGCGCCCAGGCGCTGCGCCGCACCGGTGCGCGCCAGCACCAAGCCGGCCAGCGTGAACAGCGGCAGCGCCGGCAGCGAAGGGTTGACGGTGATCTGGTAGTGCGACAAGGCGATGGACGCCAGTGGCAGACCTTCGCTCCAGAACAACGCCAGCGCCAGGCCGCCCAGCACCGCGAAGATGGGCGCGCCAGCCAACAAGGCCAACAGCACGGCCACCATGGCCGGCCACAGCGGCAGCAGCAGGTGACCGTCGAAGCGCCAGCCCAGGGCTGCGCCGGCCCCTGTCATAGCGACGCCCACCAGGCCTGCGGCCCAGGCGGGTGCCGACCCCGCCTGCGCACAGCGCGTGCCCAGCTGCAACCCCAGCAGCGCGAAACCCAGCGGCATGGCGGCCTGCAGCCACCACACGGGTACGCCGTAGGCCAGGTGCTGGTCGGCGTCGATCTCAGTCGCGACGAAGCGCCAACTGGCCAGCGCCAACAGGCCGCAGACGACCGCCGAGCTGCCGCGTGCCCAGGCCTTCACGGCCGCTTGCATGCCCGTGCCGCCGAACTGGTCCAGGCTGCTGCCCAGCGTGGTCAGATGGCCCTGCCGCCCTGCCGCCAGCGCGCCGAACATGGCCAGCAGCAGGCCCAGGTGCTGCACCACCACGGGCGCGTTCTCGATGCCGCGGCCCAGGAAGGGGCGCGCTGCGATCTCGATCAGCGGCACCAGCGTCATCAGCGCCAGTGCGGCAGCGGCCAGGGCTTCGTCCCAGCACGCCAACCTGCTGCGGTGCGGCGGCGTGGCAGCGGCGATGTCCGCGCCCGACAAGCTCAGCGGCCCTTGCCCGCGCGGAACGCGCGCAGGTGGGCGAAGACCTCGTCGAAGGTGGCCGCAGGCACCATCGTGCCGCGGATGCGCGGGTACAGGCGCTCGGCAAGCTGGTCCCATTCGCGCATCTGCTCGGGCGTGGGGCGGTGGACGTTCAGGCCGCGCTTCTTCATCGCATCCACAGCCTCATCCACCTCGCGCCGCGCCTGCGTGCGCATCTGCAACCCGGCGCGCTCGCCACCCGAGCGCAAGGCCTCCTGGCCGGCCGGTGACATCTCGTCCCAGGCCTTCTTGGTGACCACCAGCGCGCCGACGATGGGCGCCCAGTTGATTTCGAGCATGTGCTGCGCTGTGTTGAAGATCTGCCCGGCCAGCGCGAAGTAGGGCGTGGAAGGCACCACCTCGATCATGCCCGTCTGGATGGAGGGCAGGATGTCGGCCGTCTCCAGCGGCACCGGCGCATAGCCCAGGCTCTTCATGATTTCCTGCTGCTCGGGCTCGGACCCCCAAGCGAAGAACTTCATGCCCTTGAAGTCGTCGGGCCGCACGGCGCGCTTGGTCGAGAAGAAGCGCACCCAGCCGGCATCACCCCAGCCCAGCACCACGAAACCCTTCTCGGCAAAACGCGCTTCCAGCGTGGCGCGCATCTTTTCGCGCACGTGGTCGACCTCTTCCCAATTGCGGAAGAGCAGCGGCAGGCTCTGCATGGCGGCCACCGCGGGTTCGATCTCGCGCAGCCCCACCACCGACATCAGCGCGCCCTGCAGTTGGCCGATGCGCATGCGCCGCGCCATCTCGGCCTCGCCGCCCTGGCTGCCGTCGGTGAAGACCGTGAAGCGGGCACTGCCGCCCTGCGCGGCGCGCCAGGTCTCGCCCAGTTCCATCAAACTTTGGTGGTAGAGCGAGTTCTTGGGCACCAGCGAGCCCACGCGCAGCTGCATCGGGCGCTGCGCGTGCAGGGCAGGGGCGGCGGCTTGCAGGCCCAGGCCGGCCAGGGTGGTCAGCGCCAGGCGACGGGTGGTTCGTGATGTTTGCATGGGCGCTTGGTTTGGTGCTGGGTTCAGTACTTGCTGGGGTGTCTGAATGGGCATGCGAGTGCTGAAGGTTCAGAAGCGGTCGTCGACGCTGTCCAGCAGCCATTGCGCGCGCTCGCGCACCACTTGGCTGGCCAGGTCGCGGCGCGGCGCGGCGGACGTGATGGCCTGGCGCAGCAGGCGTTCGTATGCGTCGCGGTCGCCGGCGGGCAAGGCCAGTGACTCGGCGCGCGCCACCAGCGTGGCCGGCGCCGGCGTGCCCGACGCGCTGTCGGCACGCGCCAGATAGCGCTCTATAGCAGCGGCGGTGCCGCCCGGGCGCGCCAGCTCGAACTGCGCCATCAGCAGCGCCAGGCTGCCCTGGCCGTGGTCGGGCGCCGCATCGAAGGCCAGCTGCGCCAGGCGCATGGCCAGCGGCAGGTCGGCCACGACCTCGGGCCGGTCCTTGGATAGCGCAATGAAGGCTCCCCACGACGCCGCGGCCCAGTACGCCAGCCCCACCCGCTGCGGTGCCAGGCGCAGCGGCTCAGCGCTGGCGCTGGCGCTGGCGGGTGCAGCCAGCGCACGCGCCAAGCCCGGCTGCTGCAGTTCCAGCGCGTCCATGGCATGGCGGTGCGCGCGCTCGTACAGGCGCGCGGCGCGCTGGCGCTGGCGCAGCGCCGCGCGCACGTCGGTGGCCTCCAGACGTTCGGCGTCGAAGGCGACGAAGGCGTAGGCGTATTGAGTGAACCCGCCGGCAACGGCCTCGGCCAGCGCGGGGTGGCCCGGGGCCTGGCGCAGCACCGATTCCGACAGCTTCAGGTAAAAGGCGGCGGCGTCGCGCGCCAGGCCCAGGTCTTCTTCCTCGGCCTGGCCCTGCGTGGCCAATTCATCGGCCACGCCTTTCATCAACAGCGTGCGCGGGGCGCAGCCCGACAAGGGAAGCAGGAGGACCATCGCGACGGCGGCGATGCCTGCGCGGCTCACCAGGAGCCGGCCGGTGTGCGTGCAGGTCGAGACCAGAACATGAGCCATCCAGGCCGCAAGGCTGGGTCGGCTGTGTGAAACGCCCATGACGCGCCCGTGACGGCTCGGCGCGGGTCGGCAGCCTTGGATACCGGTCGTCGGCGGCATGCACTGACCATGCCGCGAGGCCGATTCGGTTCTGTCACGTCCGCCCGCTGTGCCCGAGGTATTTTCCGGCAGCGAATCAGCACCCGTGCGGGCGCCAGTGCGCCTAGAGTCGGTGGCCGATCTGCCCCCTCCCGCGCCAGAAAATCCCTCTAAACCATCGCCACTCACCGCCGGATCGCCGCCTAGAGTTTCCGTTGCAAGGCACCACCTCATTCGCCATGCAGGGCCCCTCGAGTGGGTGAACCCCAAGCCAGGCAGGCCTCAATCCCAAACCAAGCATCCGACCTCCAACATTGGCCGCCGACATGCAACCGTTGGCGGTTGCAGCTGGAGCACCGGTAACGGCGCCGCCGGCCGAGGGGCGGCGCGCCTTCGGCACTGCGCCGCTACACGACGTGCACAACCTGCCGCATCGGCTCAGGGCTCAGGGATGGAGGAAATCCAGTGGCACGCCTCGAACGGACTGCGCATCGGCGAGGCACCGCCACTTCGGTGTCACATTGTCGGGGTGGCACTCGCCAAGTGCGGAGCTTGGTGTTCCCAATTGCCTTGGTGGCCGTTCTTTTGGCTGGACACCTTGCTGTGGCCAATGACGCGATCTTCGCCGGGCCGCATGTCGAACTCGGGCTTCGCTTGCTGCTTTGGGCGGCCCTGACGTTAGTGCTCGCGCGGGTCGCAGCCCTTGCGACCCGGTCCATCTTCTTCCGCCGAGACAGGCACCCGCCACCCCCACTGCTGGTCAACCTCTTGGTGGCAAGCCTGTGGGTGGCCTCCGCGTGCATCGTCGCCGTCCGGGAATTCGGCATCTCCCCGTCGGCCGCGTTCACGACATCGGGAGTGCTGATCGCCGTGGTCGGCTTCGCGGTGCGCTCGCTGCTGGCCGACCTCTTCTACGGCATCACCGCTTCCGCCAGAGCCCCCAGACCTACGCCACGCAAGTCCTGTTCTTGCCGCTTCGCTTGGCCTCGTACAGCGCCTCGTCGGCGCGCTCGATGGCCGGGTCGAGCGCCTCGCCGGCGCGCCAGGCGGTGACACCGGCGGAGAAGGTGACGAAGACGTCGCGGCCGTCGTGCATGAACAGGCTGGCGGTCAGGTCGCGCTGCAAGCGGGTGAGGGCCTGCTGGGCTTCGGCAATCTGGGTGCCGGGCAGCAGCAAAACGAACTCTTCGCCACCGAAGCGGGCTACATGATCGACCGGGCGCAACGCAGCGCGCACGCGCGCAGCAAGTGACTTGAGGGCCTGGTCACCGACGCTGTGGCCGAGCGAGTCGTTGAGCTTCTTGAAGTTGTCGATGTCGATCAGGGCCACTGCGAGGGTGCTGCCATCGCGGCTGTGGCGCGCGCTCTCAGCGCCAAAGGCATCGGCCAGGCCGCGCCGGTTCGCGACTTGTGTCAAGGCATCGATGGAGACCTCTTCCGAGAGCCGGCGCAACTCGCTCTCTAGCTCGCGCACGCGCGTTGAAAGCTGCACCGCTTCGGCCTGGCCGGCCTGCAGGCGTTCGCTGGCGCTGGCGATCTCGCTCTGCACCTCGCGGCTTTGCTGCACCATGCCGCGCACCAGGCTGGCCAGGCCGTCGAGCGAGTCAGACTGCTCGATGGTTTCGGCATAGGTTTCGAGCTGGTCGCCGAAGCGGCCGGTGCTGCCGCCCAGGGCGCTGAGTTCGGCCATCAGGCTGTGGACCAGGCTCTTGAGCGCCTCGCGCGCCTGGTCGCGTTCGCCCTTCAAGCGCTGTTGCTGGCGCCGCGTCTGGGCCAGCAACTCCTGGGTGGCGCGCACGCTGCGCACGCTCAGCGTGGCGCCGGCCTCGGCAGGGCCCAGGCGTGCCAGCATGGCCTCGGCCTGGCCTCGCGCCCAGCTGTCGTCTTCGGCCAGCTCCGTCAGGCCGGCGGTGAGCTCACGCGCCAGGGCGCCCAGTTCGTCAACCAGGTGGTGGCGTTGCGCGAGCAGGCGCCGCGCCTCCTCACAAGCCAGACCCACGGCGGCGGCCACGGCGGGGCTGGCGCCTTCGGTGTCGATGCGTTGGGCCAGTGCGGCCAGGCGGTCGGCCAAGGCGCAGGCGCGGTCATCGTCGGCCGGCAGCGCAATCGCCACCGTGCGCTCGAAGTCTGCGCTGACGGCGCGCCACCCGGCGGCGGCGGGCACCAGGTCGGCGGTCGCGCCAGCACTGGCAGCACTGCCAGCCGCGACCACGGGCGCAGTCACCGCGCGTTCGACAAGCTCGCCCGCCAGGGTCTCGATCGCCAGATCTTCGCTGTCGTTGTCCCAGCGCACCACGGCATGGTTGAGGCGGTCGTGCAAGCGCTGCACGTCACTGCGGTTGGCGTCGAGGACGCGCTGCAGGCTGTCTTTCTTGCGCGCGGCGGTCCAGTGGCGGCCGTTGCGGTCCAGGCCGCGCAGCAGGCGCTCGAACAGCGCCACCCATTGCGCTGCGCCGACGCTGACGCTGACGCTGGCGCTGGCGGGGGGCGGGGCGGCCTCGGCAGCCTCGGCAGCCTCGGTGACGCCGGACTCCAGGGACCAGGCGCGGGCGTAGTTAGCGGGCGTCGGCTCGCGTTGCTCTGCCGCCAGGCGGCGCAGCGTGGCTTTGGCCAGAGCGGCGGCGCTGGGCATGCTGCGGGAGCGCTCAGGCGCGGCCGAGAACGCGGGGCACCGGCTCATCGCTGGCCGTGCCGATCCAGGGCGCCTTGCGCGGCAGCACGGTCTGCTGCAGCCAGGCCTCGAGCTCGTCGGGCGGCAGGGCCTTGGCGAACAGGAAGCCCTGCATCACCCCGCAGCCCAGGCGGTGCAGCACGTCCATCTGGCGCAGGTTCTCGACGCCCTCGGCAATCACGCGCAAGCCCAGCGAGCGCGCCAAGGCGATGATGGCGGAGACAACGGCCGAGCTCTGCGGCGTGATGCCCAGGTCGCGCACGAAAGAGCGGTCGATCTTCAGCTCCGAGATCGGCAGCGTGGTGAGGTAGGCCAAAGACGAGTAGCCGGTGCCGAAATCATCGATCGAGATTTCAACCCCGATCTCGTTCAGGCGGTGCAAGGACAAGGACACGTTGTGCAGGTCCTTCATCAGGTTGTTCTCGGTGATCTCGAGCAAGATCGAGCGGTGCGGCACGCCGTAAGTGGTGACCGACTCATGGATCTTCTCCACCAGGTCACTGCGCTCGAACAAGCGGCTGGGCAAGTTGACGGCGATGGCATCGGCAAAACCAAAGCTCAACTGCCAGGCCTTGACCTGGCGCGCCGCCTGGCGCACCGCCCACTCCGACAGCGGCACGATCAGGCCAGTCTCTTCGGCCAGCGGAATGAAGTCGCCCGGCGGCACTAGCACGCCGCCACGCTGCCAACGCATAAGCGCCTCAGCGCCGACCATCTTGGCCGCGCGCACGTCCACCTTGGGCTGGTAGTGCAACACCAGTTCGTCGCGCTCGATGGCCTTGTGCAGGTGGCTTTCGAGCTCGATCTTCTCGCGCCCGCGGCCAGCCAACTGCGGGCTGTACACCGCCGACGAATTGCGCCCGGCCGTCTTGGCCGAGTACATCGCCACGTCGGAGTTGCGCATCAGGTCAGCCAGGTTCAGGCCGTCGCGCGGGAACATGGCGATGCCCACGCTGGCGGTGACGAAGCACTCCTGGCCAGCCACATGGATGGGCTCGCGCATGGCTTCGAGGATGCGGTCAGCCACGCGCTCGGAGTCGGCGTCATCGGTGACTTCGGGCAGCAAGGCGACGAACTCGTCGCCGCCGAGCCGGCCAACGGCTTCCAGGGTGCGGTGCGAGCGCGTGCCGGCCGCCTCCAGGGCGTGCTCCAGAACCTGCTCGCTGTGACGCACGCAGCCGCGCAGGCGCCGCGCTACTTCCATCAGCAATTCGTCACCCGCGGCATGGCCCAGGGTGTCGTTGACGTTCTTGAAGCGGTCGAGGTCAATCAGCAACAGCGCCGCGTTGTGGCCCAGGCGGCGGGCATGCTCGAGCGCACGCTCGGTGCGCCAGATCAACTGGCGCCGGTTGGGCAGCCCCGTCAGGGCATCGAAATTGGCCAGGTGACGGATGCGATCTTCGGCCACGCGGCGGTCGGTCACGTCCTGGAACACGCCGGTGTAGCCGATGCCGTTACCGTGTTCGAACTCGGCCTCGGCCTCGACATGCACGACGCGGGCGCGGCCGTCGACCAGGATCATCGACACGTCGGTGGCCAGCACCGCGTTGTGGGCCACCACTTCACTGAGCATGCGCAACAGCCCGCGCCGCTGTCCAGCCCCGATCATGCGCAGCATGGCGCGCACGCTGACGCTGTCACCGGGCATTTTGCCGAAGACGCGCAGCGCCTCGGACGACAGCGAGATCTGGCCCAGGCCCTCGCCCGGGCGCCAGTCGAAGCTGCCCATGCGCGCCAGGTCCTGGGCGCGCGCCAGTTTGAACTTGCTGCGTTCGAGTTCAATGCGCGTGCGCGAGGCGCGCAGCATGTAACGCAGGCGCCCGCCGAGCAGGCTCCATTGCGTGCTCTTGACGAAGAAGTCGGTGGCCCCGGCGCGGTAGGCGCGCGTGATCGAGGCGTCGTCGTCCAGGCCGGTGAGCATCAGCACGGGGATGTGGGCGTAGCCCGGCAGCGCGCGCAGCGCCATGCAGGTCTCGAAACCGTCCATGCCCGGCATCAGGGCATCCAGCACGACCAGGTCGGGGGCGGTGTCTTCAAGCGCCGCCAAGGCCGCCTCGCCGCTGGTGACCTCAACGATGTCGAAGCCGCGCTCGCGCAGGGCAATCGCCGTCAGCATCAGGCTGAGTTCGTCGTCGTCAACCAGCAGCACCCGCGGGTGGTCGCTGGTGTCGTCGTCACTGAAGGCAGAGGGCGTGGTCATGGGCTGGGGGGCAGAGTTTCGCGCAACGCGGTCAGGATTCGAGCGGCCTCGATCGTCAGGGCGTCCAACTGCGCGTCGAGGCCTTCCACCTGGCCGTCGCGCAGCTTGGATTCAATATCGGCACACAGGGCCGACAACTTCAGCGCGCCAACACTCGCCGACGACGACTTCAGGGTGTGCGCGACATGCCGCTGCCCATGCGCATCGGCATTCAGCCGCGCACTGTGCAGCGTGCCGAGCTGGCGTTCGAGTGACATTGCGTAGGTGTTCAGCACGCGCAGCAACAGGCCCGCCTTGCCGCTGGGGTCGAGATCTTGCAGGCGCGCCAAGGCTTCGGCATCCAGCACGCCCGCGCCCGGCAACCCAGCCACGACCGGGGCGCTTGGCGGGTCGGCTCCAGCAGGCGAAGTCAAGTCAGGCCCTCCGTGCGCAGCAACGCACAACAGATTGTCACCGACGAGGCCCGCGCGCACTGGCGTCGCCGACCGAGGGCGGGTGTGGCATACCGCACGAATGGCCGGTACTCATTGAATTTGCACTGCCTGCGCCAGGGTCCGCAGCACCGCCCGGTTGATTTCGCCCACGCCCAGCAGCAGGCGCTCGGCGCTCTCGCGCACATCGAACAGGGACTCGTTTTCCACCGCCCGCACCAGCTCAAGAAAGGGCTGGTAGGGGCCGACGCCGTCCACCAGCACCTGGCGCACCGAGTCAGGCACCGGCACGGCCTTGAGCAGATCGGCGAAGGGTTGCTTCATCATCCGGTCGAGCAAGGAGAAGACGCCGCAGATGAAGGCTTCGTTGCGCATCTCGTCGTTGCCGCTGCCGCTGGCGCGCGCCAGCTCTTCCATCAGCAAGCCGCGGCGCAGGGCCGCGAACATCACCGGCTTCATGTCGCGGTCCTTGCTGGCCGACGCCAGCAGCAAGGCCAGCCAGCGCTTCAGGCGCTGGTAGCCGAGCAGTTGCAGCGCATGCCGGAAGGAGCCCACTTCCACCCGCAGGCCGAAGGCCGGCGAGTTGATGTAGCGCAGCAGCTTGAAGGCCAGGGTCGGGTCGAGTTTGAGGGTGTCTTCGAGACGGTTGATCGACTCTTCCTTGTCGATGCGCCGCATCAGCTCGAGGATGGTGGCCAGATCGGGTTGCGCATGGGTGCCCGAGGGCGTCACGACATCGTCGATCGGCCAGCCCAGCACTGCCACGGCGCCGCGCTTGAAGGCGCCGTCGAGGTCGGCCAGGGTGCGCACGCCCGCCTGGACGTGGCTGATCTGGCGCGTCACGCCGGGTGGCGCCACGCTGTCGCTGCGGCGCTCGTCGACCAGGTCGATGATGGAATACTTGAAACAAGGCAGCACATCGCGCGGCAGCTCGGTGCGCGGGCGGTCCTTCAGCAGCAGGGTGTTGCCACGCGCGTAGAGGGCCTGGATGGCGGAGCTGTTGGCTGTATCGCAGGCCATGAAGGCCGGCACTTCGAGCATCAGGTTGGCACTCGGTGCGGCATGCAGCAGGTCGTGCAGCAGGGTCTCGCTGACGACGTTGAGCGAGACCTTGCCGCCGGCCTCGGGCCAGACCTCGGCCACCGCAGCCAGCAGCGCGGTTGCATCGAGCGGCACGTCAGTGCGCGCCGGGAAGACAGTCAGTCGGGTCGCACTGATGGCACGCTCGCGGTCGATCATCGGTGAATAGCCGAGGACCACCTGGGCCAGGATGGGGTGTTCGTTGATCGCCATGGGTCGGCTGTGGGGCTTCTAGTTGTTGAGGTACTGGAACAAGGACATGCGCTGGACCGAGGCGTAGGTCTTCAGCGCGGCGTCGTAGCCGGTCTGTTGGTTCTGAAAGTCGGCGATGGCCTGGACCATATCCAAATCTTCGGCATTGGAACGCTCAGTCTGCGCTGCCAAGGTCTGCGAAGCAATACGGCCCTCGACCATATCGGCACGATTCAACACTTCCCCGACCCGGCTGCGCAGGGATTGCAGCGCCGTCATCGAGCCATCGAGGTCGGCCAGCGAGCGCTCCACCCCCTGGGCCACGGCGGCGCTGCTGCGCAGCGGCGTCTTGAGTTCGGCAATTGCACGGTCCAGGGTGTCGAAGACGCCGAGGGAAGGCGTCGCCAGCGCGATCTCGAAGCTATCGCCGGCTACGGGCTGGCCCGTGACCGCGAAGGACATGCCGTCGACCTCGATCGCCATGCCGCTGACATACGGTGCGTTGGTCAGCGCGGTGGCGGCGCCATCCTTGGTGACGCTGAACGTGGTGCCGGCCGCCGTGGTGGTGAAGTCGACGCGGTAGCGCAGTGCCGCCGGGTCGGCCACGGCGGGCGGCGAGGTTGCGGCGAAAAAGGGCTGCGGGTCGGACACGCGGCCACTGTTGATCCAGCTGCCGGCGCTGGCCGGCGCCGCCGCTGTCGCGCGGGTCTCGAACAAGCCATTGCCTGAACGCGATGCCAACCAGGCCGCCTGGCCATCGATGCTGCGCGGCAAGGCTTCATCGCTGGCCACCTGGACCTCGCCCGCAGTGCCACGGAACACCACCCCGCCAGTGGTGTCGAGAAACGGCGCCTGTATGCCGCCCTGGCCGCCGAAGAGGAAACCTCCGTCGCCGTCACCCCGGTTGGCAATTGCCAACAACTGCTGGCGGATCGCCGTCAGCCGCTCGGCCACGCCGGCGCGCTCGGCGTCACTGTAAGTGGCGTTGCCCGAAGCAACCATGGCCTCGCGTGCCTGCTGCATCAGCTCCCCGGCGTCGGCCAGGCCGCTCTCGGTCAGGGCCATGGCATTGCGGCTGGCCTCAAGCGCCCGTTGGCTGGCCTGGCTGCGCACCTCGCTGGCCAGCGCGCGCTCGGCGCGCGCGGCGGCGGTCGGGTCGTCGCTGGCCTTGCTGACACGCTTGCCACTGGTCAGGCGCTCCTGGGCTGCGGCCAGATCGGTCTGGCGCCGCTGCAGGCGGTCGACGCCAGTGTCGAAGGATTGGGCGGTGGTGATGCGTTGCATGATGGTCAGCGGGCGGCCACTTGGAGGAGGGTGTCGAACAAAGACTGCGCCACCTGCAGGATCTTGGCGGCAGCCTGGTAGCTTTGCTGGAACTGCAGCAAGCGGGCAGCCTCTTCGTCGAGGTTGACGCCGACCTGCGAGCTGCGTTGCGCCTCGGCGTAGCTGGCCACACTTTGCGATATCTCGCTGGCACTGCGCGCGCCCTGCACGCGCACACCGACGCCGGCCATCATGCTGGCATAGGCATCGGTGATGGTCTGGCCACCGACCATGCGCTGATCGCGCAGGGCCGCCAGCGCCAAGGCGTTGCCGTTGTTGGCCTGGGGCTGGGCAGTCTGCGCCACGCTGAAGCTGTCGCCAGAGGCCGGCACGCCGTCCAGCCGCAACTCGAAGCCATTGAGCGCAATCGGTGCGCCGGGCACCCAGGTGCCGGTGCCGCTGGACACCAGGGCGTTGCTGCTGCGGTCGCGCAGCTCCCAGGTGTAGGCGCCACTGCTGCTGGTAAAGGCGATCGACGCGGTGTTCTGCGGATTGACGCTGGCCGAGACGACACTGAGCGACCCCACCGTTGCGCTGCCGGTATTGGCCACGCCGCGCACGGCCTCCAGCGGCGAGGCCGCTGCCAGACCACGCGGGTCACTGAGCACGCGGCGGGTGTCATTGGCAGCCCGGGTCACCGGCTGGAGCAGGAAGCGGTCGTTGGCGGCTGGTGCCGGGGTTGCGACCGTGATGGTCAGGCCATCGACGACATCGCCGCTGGCGATGCTGCGCTGCACGCCGTCGCTGCGGCGGGTCAGCAAGTACTGGCCAGCGGTCGCCGGGTCGCTGCGCAATTCGTACTCGCTGGCCTGCAGCTGGCTGGCGTCTGTCACGGTCATCGACACCGAGGCAATGAAGTTGCCGGCCGCGTCACGGGCATTGCTGGTGGCCGGCAGCGCCTGCGGCGCACCCACCGCCAGCAGCGGTGCACCGCTGCCCGGTGGGTTGCGCAGGTCCAGGCCCAGGGCCTGCTGCTGATTGAGGCTGGCGCTCAGGGCGGCGGCCAATTGGCCGAGTTGGTTGCGCGCGCTGGCCAGGTCGTCGTTCTGGAAGCGCAGCAAGCCGCCCAGGCTGCCCGCGCCGAGGAGCTCGGACGGCAACGGGCGGGCCACGCCGTTGTCCATGATGCCGAGGCTCTGGCGCTGCACATCGTAGGGGTCGGGCACGACAGCAATCTGCGTCGCCTGCTTGCCGAGCACGAGGCGTTGGCCCCCGGCCATGAAGACACCCAGCGACCCGTCACTGGCCGGGATGGTGGTCACCTGCACGTAGGCGCTGAGCTGCGAGACCAGTTGTTCGCGCTGGTCGAGCAGGTCGTTGGCCGGCTGGCCGCGGCCGGTCAGGGCAGCGATCTGTTCGTTGATGTCGGCAACCCGCTGCGTCAGCTGGTTGACGGCCGCAACACCGGTCTGCAGGTCTTGCGTGACGCCGTTTTGCAGGCTGTCGAGTTGGGCACCGGCGGTGGCGAAGCGCGAGGCCAGGTCCTGCACCCGGGCCAGCACCACTTCACGGCCCGACGCGTCTTGCGGTCGGCTCGCCAGATCGACCATGGCATTGAGCAGCGCGCCGGCGGCATAGCCCAAGCCCTGCTCGCCCGGCGGAAACACCTTCTCCAGGCGGTCGAGTTGTTCCAGGCGGGCCTGGTCGCCGGCAGCCTGCGATTTGGACGTCGCGGCCTCGCGGGTCAGGAACTCGTTGCGGGAGCGCGAAACCGTGGCGATGTTGACGCCCTTGCCGAAAAAACCGGCGCCGCTGTACTGGCCACCTGCCGAGGCGAGCTCGACCTGCTGGCGCGAGTAACCCTCGACGTTGGCGTTGGCGATGTTGTGGCCGGTGGTCTGCAGGGCGGCATAGTTGGCCGTCATGGCCCGCATGCCGATCGACATCAGATTGGAGGTTCCCATCGCGCTTCAGCCTCTCAGGCCAATGACCGCTGCAGGCGCAGCGTGGTGTTGATGACGCGGCCGAGCTTGTCGGCGTAGGCCGGGTCGGTGGCGTAGCCGGCGCGCTGCAGGCCCTGCGCAAAGCTCTTCGCGTCGTCGGCAGAAGCCACGACGTCGCGGTAACGCGGGCTGGTCTTCATCAGGCGCGCATAGTCGGCGAAGGATTCCTCGTAGCTCGAATAGGCGCGAAAGGATTGCACCGTCTTCTGGGGCCGGCCGTCGACGTACTCCGTCGTCGTGACCTGGGTGCTTGCGCCCTTCCAACCGCTGCCGGCCTTGATGCCGAACAGGTTGAAGGAGTTCGAGCCGTCGGCCATGCGGATGTTCTTCTTGCCCCAGCCGGTCTCGTGCGCCGCCTGGGCGACCATGAAGGACGCCGGAATGCCACTCGCTTGCTCGGCCTTCTTCGCCGCTTCGCTGTGTTGGGCCACAAACTCCTGGGCCGTGGCCGGCGCTCGCAGCGGGGTGCGCTGGACCGTGGTGTTGATCGGCAGCGCCGCCTTCTTGCCCTCGTCGGCGTAGCCCATCTGGCGTTCGAGCTGGCGCGCGATGGCTTCCGACAAACCGCCCTTCAGGCCAGTCATCTTGGTCGCCATTTGGCTGTCGAGCATTTCAGTGCCAAGCTGCGTGCCGGCGTTGTCGAGCATGCCGCTGCTCATGCTGGCCTGGCGCATCGACTTCATCAGCTCCTGCATGAACAGGCCCTCGAACTGCTTGGCGGCCTCCTTCAGCGCGGCGCGCGGATCGCGCGCCGCGGCGTTGCGCAGGGCGGCGAGCGAATCGGTCTGCAGGCTGGCAATGCTGGTCATGTCAGTTGCTCCACCGCGGTTCGCGCGGCCTGTGACGCAGGAAGCTGGCGTCAGCTCGCGGCCCGTTGCGGACGTTCGTTCCTGCACTCGCTAATTTGCGCGAGATCGGGCCGGCGGGGCACTCTGCTCCGCGAATGTCCCCCGAGCCGGGCTGCGCCCGCCTCTCCTCCTTTATTTCGCTGCGCGGAGCGCCCCACCGTCCCGGTCCGATGCTTGGGAGGTGGTCGCAGGGGGTGGTGCGCCTAGGTTCGAGGCTGGGGCCAGCGGACAACGAACGCACGGGAACAAACGTCCGCAATAGGCCGACAGCG
This sequence comes from Burkholderiales bacterium, assembly GCA_031403815.1. Classification (GTDB taxonomy): domain Bacteria; phylum Pseudomonadota; class Gammaproteobacteria; order Burkholderiales; family Burkholderiaceae_C; genus CADEEN01. Next base: position 14,674 of record JANNGJ010000281.1, read on the forward strand.
AGCATTGACATGGCCGCAGGCTTCACTTCAGATCACCTCGATCTCGGCGTTGAGAGCACCGGCGCTCTTCATCGCTTGCAGGATGGCCAACAAGTCTTGTGGCGTCGCGCCCAGGGCGTTGAGCGCCTTGACCACGTCGGCCAGCTTGGCGCCCGCGGGCATCTGCACCAGTGCGCCGCCCTGCTGCGAAATGGAGATGTCGACCTTCTCGCTTTGCACGGTCTGGCCCTGGGCCAGCGCATTCGGCTGGCTGAAGACCGGCGTCGAGCTGATCGTCACCGACAGGCTGCCGTGCGCGACGGCACAGGCCGCGAGCGTGACCGCATCGTTCATCACCACCGAGCCGGTGCGCGCGTTGAGCACGATGCGCGCAGCCGGCTTGCTGAGATCGAAGGACAGGTTCTCGATGTCGGCCAGGAAGGTGACGCGCTGGTCGATCGCCGCCGGTGCCCGCACGCGCACCACGCGGCCGTCGAGCGCGATCGCGGTGCCCTCGCCCTTGGCGCGGTTGATGGCACGGACAACGTCGCGTGCGGTGGCGAAATCGCTGCTGCCGAGATCGAGTTGCAGGAACTCGCCCAAGGCCAACGCGGTGGGCACGGCGCGTTCCACCGTCGCGCCCTGAGGCACGCGGCCGGCCGCAAGGTGGTTGATCTGAACTTTGGAGCCGCCGGCCGAGGCGCCGGCACCGCCGACGATCAAGTTGCCCTGGGCCATGGCATAGACCGCGCCGTCGGCGCCCTTGAGCGGGGTGGCGATCAGCATGCCGCCGCGCAGGCTCTTGGCATTGCCGAGCGACGACACGTTGACATCGATCGCCTGGCCCGGTTGTGCGAAGGCCGGCAGCGAGGCCGTGACCATCACCGCCGCCACGTTCTTCGGTTGCATCTGCACGCCCGGCGGGATCGTGACCCCCATCTGCTGCAGCATCGCAGCCAGGCTCTGGGCCGTGAACGGTGCGCCGCTGGATTGATCGCCACTGCCGTCGAGCCCAACCACCAGGCCATAGCCCACCAACTGGTTGGCGCGCACGCCCTGCACCGTCGCCACTTCCTTGATGCGCGTCGCAGCCTGCGCCGGCCACCAAACTGCCGCGCTGGCCACGAACGCTGAGAAGATGATCACGGCGCGCAGGAGGCGGTCCAAGTCAAGCGGCCGCCGCGGATCCGGCTCTGCCGGACCGCTGGCGTCGCCCCCTTGAGGGGGAGCGCCGAAGGCGCTACGGGGGTGGTTCATATCGGTAGGACGTTGAGAAAGAAGCGGCCCAGCAGGCCCATCACCTGCGCATCGGCCTGCTGGCCGCGGCTGCGGTGTTCGACGCGCACATTGGCGATCTGCGCACTCGGCACGCTGTTGCCGACCTGGATGGCGCGTGGATCGACCTGACCCGAGAAGCGCAGCACGTCGACGTTCGCGTTCACGCCGATCTGCTTCTCGCCCTGGATCAGCAAGTGGCCGTTGGGCAGCACGCCGGTGACCAGCACTGTGATCGTGCCTGAAAAGTCATTGCTGCTCTCGGTGGCGCCCTTGCCGCCGAAGGCATTGCTGGAGGTGCCCGCCACCGTGGCGCGGCCAAAAGAGTTGGCTGCGATGCCGGGCAGCGCCGTGAGCGCGCCGCCCAGGTCGCCCGTCTTGTCCACCGAGGACGTCGACTTCTGGCTCGCGCTCACCTTCTCGACAATCTGAACCGTCAGCGTGTCGCCCGGCAGGCGGGCGCGGTGATCCTCGAACAGCGGCCGGTAAGCCGCCGCCTGGTAGATCGCACCATTGCTGGCCACCGGGCTGGGCAGCGCCGCCGCCACCACCGGCGGCATGCCACCCACCGCCACCGGCGGCACGCGGTACTTGTCCACCGTGGCACAGCCCGACAGAGCAACCAACGCGAGCAAAGCGGCGCACACCGCAAGACCACCAAGCAGACGCCGCGGATCCGGCTTTGCCGGTCCACTGGCGACGCCCCCTTGAGGGGGAGCGGCGAAGCCGCTACGGGGGTGGTCCACATTCATAGCTGCCCCAGCTTCTGCAGCATCTGGTCGGAGGTCTGGATCGCCTTGGAGTTGAGCTCGTAGGCGCGCTGCGTGGCGATCATGGCCACCAGCTCTTCGACCACATTCACATTGCTGGTCTCGACATAGCCTTGCAGCAGCGAGCCCAGGCCATTGCTGGCCGGTGCGCCGGCAGCGGGCGCGCCCGAAGCCGACGTTACGCCCCACAGGTTCTGGCCCTTGGGCTCGAGGCCGGCCGGATTGACAAAGCTTGCCAGGTTCAACTGGCCCACCGCCTGCGGCGTGGCCTGTCCCGGCAGGGCGACGTTGACCGTGCCGTCGGGTGCGATCGTCACGCTCTGCGCGTTGGCGGGAATCGTGATGCCGGGCTGCACGGCATAGCCGTTGTTGGTGACC
>JANNGJ010000282.1:0-2778 GCA_031403815.1 Burkholderiales bacterium
CCTGGGAGCAGCACGAAGGCATGGATTTGCGCCGGCGCGCCTTCTACGAGTACCACGCTGCGATGTTGGAGCCCTGGGACGGCCCGGCGGCGATGGTCTTCACCGACGGCAAGCAGATCGGCGCCACGCTCGACAGAAACGGATTGCGGCCTGCCAGATACATCGTCACCGATGATGACCTCGTCATCATGGCCTCGGAGTCGGGCGTGCTGCCGATCCCCGAAAACCGCATCGTGCGCAAGTGGCGCCTGCAGCCGGGCAAGATGTTCCTGATCGACTTGGAGCAGGGCCGCATCGTCGACGACGAAGAGTTGAAGAACCAGTTTGCGTTTGCCAAGCCCTACCGGCAGTGGATCGAGAACGTGCGCGTCAAGCTCGATGCCATCGACATCCCGGCTGCCGCGCCGCTGCCGGCCAAGGAGGCCTTGCTCGACCGCCAACAGGCCTTCGGCTACACCCAGGAAGACCTGAAGTTCCTGATGAGCCCGATGGCCGCGAACGGCGAGGAGGGCATCGGTTCGATGGGCAACGATTCGCCGCTGGCGGTGTTGTCGGACAAGAACAAGCCGCTCTACAACTACTTCAAGCAGCTCTTTGCCCAGGTCACGAACCCGCCGATCGACCCGATCCGCGAAGCCATCGTGATGTCGCTCAACAGCTTCATTGGCCCGAAGCCGAACTTGCTGGACATCAACGCCGTCAACCCGCCGATGCGTCTGGAGGTGACGCAGCCGATTATCGATTTCGACGACATGGCGCGGCTGCGCGCGATCGGGCGCCACACCCACGACAAGTTCCAGAGCTACGAACTCGACATCTGCTACCCGCTGGTGTGGGGCAGCGAAGGCGTCGAGGCCAAGCTGGCCTCGCTGTGCGCCGAAAGCGTGGATGCAATCAAAAGCGGCCACAACATCCTCATCATCACTGACCGTCACCTCGGCCGCGAGCAGGTGGCGATTCCGGCCCTGCTGGCTTTGTCGGCCGTGCCCCAGCACTTGGTGCGTGAGGGCCTGCGCACCACGGCAGGCCTGGTGGTTGAGACCGGCTCGGCGCGCGAAGTGCACCACTTCGCCGTGCTGGCCGGCTACGGAGCCGAGGCGGTTCACCCCTATCTTGCGATGGAGACCCTGGCAGCGATGCACGCCGACCTCCCCGGCGATCTGAGCGCCGACAAAGCCATCTACAACTACGTCAAGGCCATTGGCAAGGGTCTGTCCAAGATCATGTCCAAGATGGGCGTCTCGACCTACATGAGCTATTGCGGCGCGCAGTTGTTCGAAGCCATCGGCCTGGACACGACCGTCATCGACAAATACTTCCGCGGCACCGCCAGCCAGGTCGGCGGCATCGGCGTGTTCGAGGTTGCCGAGGAAGCCCTGCGCATGCACCGCCTGGCCTTCGGCAACGACCCGTTGCTGGCCTCGATGCTCGATGCCGGCGGCGAATACGCCTGGCGCGTGCGCGGCGAAGAGCACATGTGGACGCCCGACGCCATCGCCAAACTGCAGCACGCCGCGCGCGCCGGCAAGTTCGAGACCTACAAGGAATACGCCCAGCTCATCAACGACCAGAGCAAGCGCCACATGACGCTGCGGGGCCTGTTCGAGTTCCGGGTCGATCCGTCCAAGGCGATTGCGCTGGAAGAGGTCGAGCCGGCCAGCGAGATCGTCAAGCGCTTTGCCACCGGCGCCATGTCGCTCGGTTCGATCTCCACCGAAGCCCACACCACCCTGGCGGTGGCCATGAACCGCATCGGCGGCAAGAGCAACACGGGCGAGGGCGGCGAAGACCCCGCGCGCTATCGCAATGAGTTGAAGGGCATCCCGATCACGGAGGGCACCAAGATCAGCGACGTCATCGGTGCCAACGTGATCGCAGCCGACTACGCGCTCAAGGCCGGCGACAGCCTGCGCAGCAAGATCAAGCAGGTGGCCTCGGGCCGCTTCGGCGTGACCACGGAGTACCTGGTGAGTGCCGACCAGCTGCAGATCAAGATGGCCCAGGGCGCCAAGCCGGGCGAGGGCGGCCAGTTGCCGGGCGGCAAGGTCAGCGAGTACATCGGCATGTTGCGCTACTCGGTGCCAGGCGTCGGCCTCATCAGCCCGCCGCCGCACCACGACATCTATTCGATCGAAGACCTGGCGCAGTTGATCCACGACTTGAAGAACGCCAACCCACGTGCGTCGGTCAGTGTCAAGCTGGTCAGTGAAGTCGGCGTCGGCACCAGAGCCTCCGGCGAGGCCAATGCCAAGGCCGACCATGTGGTGATCGCCGCACACGACGGCGGCACCGGCGCCTCGCCCTGGAGCAGCATCAAGCACGCCGGTACGCCGTGGGAGCTGGGCCTCCGAAGGCGGCGCGGTATTCAGTACTAACCAGTACAAGCCGAGTTGGCGCACGGCTTCGATAAAGGAATCAAAATCCACTGGCTTTCGGATATAGCTATTCGCGCCAAGTTGATAGCTGGCTACGATGTCGCGCTCTTCGTTCGAGGTCGTCAGGATCGCTACGGGTTGCAATGCGGTGCGCGGATCCGCGCGTAAGCGCTTCAACACTTCTAAACCATCTACTTTAGGCAATTTGAGATCAAGCAAAATGAGTTGCGGCTGGATGGTGGTGTCGCGCCCTGCATGGATGCCGGTACCAAACAAAAAATCCAGGGCCTCCGCGCCATCGCGCGCCACAATAATCTCATTCAATATCTGATTTTTGCGCAATGCACGCAGCGTCAGCGTTTCGTCATCGGGATTGTCTTCTACCAGTAGAATAATTTTGTTA
>JANNGJ010000283.1:0-2616 GCA_031403815.1 Burkholderiales bacterium
CTGGGCCGCGACATCGCCTCGCAACTGCTGGTCGGCAGCCAGAACTCCATCGTCGTCGGCGTTGTCGCGGTCAGCATTGGCCTCGGCCTGGGCGTGGCGCTGGGTTGCCTGGCGGCGGCGCGGCGCGGCTGGATCGAGGAACTGGTGATGCGCGCCAGCGATTTCACCTTCGCCTTCCCGGCCTTGCTCTCAGCCATCATGCTCACCGCCATTTACGGCCCCGGCCTGTTGACCAGCATCGTGGCCATCGGCATCTTCAACATCCCCGTCTTCGCGCGTCTGACGCGGGCCAGCGCGCGCAGCGTCTGGACCCTCGACTACGTGTTGGCTGCGCGCGCTGCGGGCAAGGGCGCCTGGCGCATCACGACGGACCATGTGCTGCCCAACATCGCCAACGTGCTGATCGTGCAGGCGACGATTCAGTTCGCCCTGGCCATCCTGGCCGAGGCCGCGCTGTCCTACCTCGGCCTGGGCACCCAGCCGCCGCAGCCGAGCTGGGGCCGCATGCTCAATGAGGCGCAGACCATGCTGTTCGATGCGCCGCTGCTGGCCGTCTACCCCGGCGTGACGATCGCGCTGGCGGTGCTGGGCCTGAACCTGATGGGCGACGGGCTGCGTGATCTGCTCGACCCCAAACTATCGAGGCAACGATGAAGGCTTTGCAGATCGATTTCGTTTCCGACGTGGCCTGCCCGTGGTGCGCCGTGGGTCTGGCCTCGTTCGAGCAGGCGCTGAGGGAGGTCGGCGACCAGATCGAGGTCGAGTTGCACTTCCAGCCCTTCGAGCTGAACCCGACGATGGGTGCGGAGGGCGCCGACGCGGCCGAGTACCTGATGGCGAAGTACGGCATGGGCCGTGAGCAGTTGATCGTGAACCGCGAGCGCATCACGGAGCGCGGTGCGGCTGTCGGCTTCACGTTCGGTGAGCGCCACCATGTGTGGAACACTTTCGACGCGCACCGGCTGCTCCATTGGGCGGGTATCGAAGGCCCGGCAGGCAGCCAGCATGCGCTGAAGCGGGCCTTGCTCCAGGCTTATCACGGCGACGGCCGCAACCCGGGTGCCCACGATGTGCTGCTCGAACTTGCGCTGGCCTGCGGGCTGGACGGCACGCGCGCCGCGGCCGTGCTGGCCAGCGCCGAGTTCACCGACGTGGTGCGCGAGGCCGAGCGCTTCTGGCAGGAGGCCGGCATCAGCGCCGTGCCAGCGGTCGTCATCAATCGGCGCCATCTGATTTCTGGGGGCCAGCCGCCCGAGGTTTTCGCGCAAGCGCTGCGCACGATCGCCGCCGAAGGCTAGAAGTGGCAGTCCCAAGCTCACTGCGTTCGCGGCCCCCGGGGGGCGTTCAACCGGCTTGGGAGCGGCCCGGCGCCGGTTGAGCATGCCCCGCAACATCGAGATCAAGGCGCGCATCGCCAGCGTCGAGGCCTTGCTGCCGATCGCGCAGGCGTTCGCCGACGGCCCATCGCAAGCCATTGCGCAGGACGACACCTTCTTCGTCTGCGCCCGCGGCCGTCTGAAGCTGCGTGACTTCGGCGATGGCAGTGGCGAGTTGATCCACTACCACCGCGCCGACACCGCGGGCCCGAAGTTGTCGGACTATGTGCGTGTGGTGACTGCCGAGCCTGCTGCGTTGCGTGAGGCGCTGACGCGCGCGCACGGCGTGCTCGGCCGCGTGCGCAAGCAACGCCTGTTGCTGCTCGCCGGCCCGACGCGCATTCACCTCGACCGCGTGGAAGGCCTGGGTGATTTCCTCGAGATCGAGGTGGTCTTGCGCGAGGACCAGACCGTCGCCGAGGGCCAGGCCATCGCCGATGCGTTGCTGGCGCGTCTGGGCGTGCCTGAATCGCAGCGTCTTGCGGGCGCCTACCTCGACATGCTGCTCGCCCGCAGGGCCGCGCGATGACGGCGCTGCTTGAAGTGCGCGACCTGCGCGTCACCCTCGCCACCGCCCAGGGCCATGTCGATGCACTGCGTGGCGTCAGCTTCGCGCTGGAGCGCGGCGCCACGCTGGGCCTGATCGGCGAATCCGGCTGCGGCAAGTCGATGACTGCGCTGGCGCTGATGGGTTTGCTGCCGGACGGCGCCCGCGTCTCGGGCTCGATCCGCCTGGACGGGCGTGAGCTGACGTCCCTGGACGAGGACGCGCTGTGCCAGTTGCGCGGCGACCGCATCGCCATGGTCTTCCAGGAGCCGATGACGGCCCTCAACCCGCTGCACCGCATCGGCGACCAGATCGCCGAACCCCTGCGCCAGCACCGCGGGCTCGGCGCGGCGGCGGCGCGCGCCGAAGCGCTGCGCCTGCTCGAGCGGGTGCAGTTGCCACAGGCGCGCGAGCGGCTCGACAGCCACCCGCACCAGCTCTCGGGCGGCCAGCGCCAGCGCGTCGTCATCGCCATCGCCCTGGCCTGCGGCCCCGATCTGCTGATCGCCGACGAACCGACCACAGCCCTGGACACCACGGTGCAGCGCGAGGTGCTCGACCTGCTCGACGAATTGCGCCGCGACAGCGGCATGGCCCTCTTGCTGATCAGCCACAACCTGGACGTGATGGCCGCGCGCGTCGAGCGCCTGGCCGTGATGTACGGCGGCAGCATCGTCGAGAGCGGGCCGACGC
>JANNGJ010000284.1:0-2697 GCA_031403815.1 Burkholderiales bacterium
CCTCGAGCATGTTCACCCTGGTGCGCAGCCTGGTGGGGGGTGCCACCTTGCGCGCCTACACCGGCGTGCCGAGCGATCCGCCCCTGCCCGACGGGGCCGAGCGCAAGGTGTTGATCGGCGACACCGCCGCCGAGTTGCCGCGCCTGGTGGCCTCGGCGCGCGAGCTGTTGCAGAACCTGGCGCAGCTGTCGGCCTCCGACGCCGCCCTGGCCACCAGCCTGGCCAATGTGCAAGCCCTCACCGAGAAGGCCAAGGGCCCGCGCGGCGCGCTCGGCGTGCTTGGCAGCGACGCCGACGCCAAACAGATCAGCGCCGCGCTGGCCCGCACCAACGCCCTGCTGGCGCGCCTGGACAGCATGGCCGCCAAGGCCGACGCCCAGGTGCTCGGCCCCGACGGCCTGGTGCGCGAGGGCCGTACCGCCGTGGTCCAGCTCGGCGGCCTGCTGGCCGATGCCCGCGCCTCGCTCAAGCAGGTCGATGCCCTGCTGGCCGAGGCCCAGGCGGTGGCCGGCAATGCGCGCCTAGCGACCCAGGATCTCGGCGCCCTGCGCAGCGAGGTCGACGCCACCGTGCGCAAGGTCGAACAACTCGTCGACGAGGTGAACCGCAAATGGCCCTTCGCGCGCGACACGGAGTTGAAACTGCGATGAGCCGACTGCGCCTGGACGTGAGTCTGCCCCTGCGCCAGCTCCTGCGCCGGCACCTGGCCCCGCTGGCCGTGGTGGCAGGCCTGGCGGCTTGCGCCAGCGGGCCGCCGGTGCCCGACTGGCAGGCGAATGCCAAATCAGCCATCGACCAGGCCACCACCGCCTACTTGGCCGGCGACAACGCCGCCGAAGCCCGCGCCTTTGAGCAGGCGCGCGCGCAGCTCAGCCGCACGGGGCGCGCGGAACTGGTGGCGCGCGCCGAGTTGATGCGCTGCGCCGTGCGCGTGGCCAGCCTGGTGTTCGAACCCTGTGCTGGCTTCGAGCGCCTGCGCAACGACGCTGCGCCCGCCGAGCGTGCCTATGCCGAGCATCTTGCGGGACGCGCGCTGCCACGTGACGCCATCGAGCGCCTGCCGGCGCCGCAGCAGGTCGCGGCAGGCGCCATCGTCGCCGGCAAGGCCCCCGATGCAGGCGTGCAGGGCATCGCTGACCCCTTGTCGCGCCTGATCGCTGCGGGGGTGCTGTTCCAGGCGGGACAGGCCAGCCCGGCAACGATTGCGCAGGCCGCCGACACGGCCTCGGCGCAGGGCTGGCGGCGACCCTTGCTGGCCTGGCTCGAAGTGCAGGCCCAACTGGCCGAGCGCGGTGGTGCGGCCGACGAAGCCCAACGCCTGCGGCGACGGATCGCGCTGGTGCAGGGTGGGCGTTAGGGCGGGTTGCGCGGCCTGCAGCCAGTGCTTGGCGACGGGGAGGTCCGCTGCACGTGGGTCGATGCAAGCTGGCGGCCAGGTCCAGTCGCTGGCCGCGGGCAGGTTGCCTGATGCTTGGCTGTTTGCGCGACGAAGTACTCGATTCTCAGAACAGGAAACTCAGCGCTGCCCACTCGCCGCCTGACAATGCAAAGCAGGCGACGCGTGGTGTCTATTGGCCAGCGACACCACCGCCGAGCGCGACGCCCTTCATGCTGCTGGGGAGGGTTCTCTCCCCGACGATGGTTTTCGCGCATCGCTTGACAAACAACAGCAAGGCATTGATGAAGCTGCTCCGAGGATTGGTTCTGTCTGCCATCTGGATACCGGCGTTGGTGGGGGCGCAAGCTCCGACGGGTATCGCTCTCGCCCAGCAGAGCGCGGCGTTTCGCACGTGCGATACGGAAGGGTTCATGGCGCTGAACATCGCCCGCGTCTACATGGCCGGGGGGCGCAAGCGCGACGACGTGCTGCCCTATGTGCGTGGATCCGCCTTCGGGGAGAGGCTCGCACTCGAGTTGTTTGAAAGCGTGGACAACGGAGAGTTAAAGCACTATGCCGATTTCGCGGCCGGGAAGCTCCAGGAATGTGCCGTTCGAGAGGTCATGGACCTTCAGCAGCCGGCGTGGAAGATGAGGATTTGCTACGCCAGGACAGACATTGCGTTCTTTCTCGACTTGGATCGGAAGACAGGGGCAGACCGGCAATCGGCGGAGACCAAGACCGCGGAACGCTTGACCAACCGTGAGGTTTATCCGTCTGGGCTCATTCAGTCGGTTGCGCGATCCGTCTACGCCCTGGAAGGGTCCCCGGAGTACCTGCGAAGGGTGATGGGCGCGGTTTTTTGGGCCTGTCTCAACAGCGATGCCTCGAAAGGCCGATGACCAGGTTGCTGACCCCGCCCCGCCGTCAACCCCGCTGCACTTGTGTTCTCGCCGCGACCGGCGGATCGATGAGTGAGCGTTCTACCGCTGCACTCACGCGCTCCTGTCTGCGACGGTGGACGGGGTCGTCGCTGGCCTGAGAATGCAGGCTGCCGGGCACCCGCCTGCGAGGAACCCCTTGTGACTGCTCCGACCGCACCAACCGATCCAAGCGCTGCGCCGCCACTGCCGCCGCTGCCCGACCGCCTCTCGACCGACCCGCGCAGCCCGCACCACCACGCTGCCGTGTTCGAACACGATGTCGGCATCCGCCTGAACGACAAAGAGCGTTTCGACGTGGCCGAGTACTGCATCAGCGAGGGCTGGGCGTTCGCAAAGATGCTCTGTTAATAATTACAGTTGAGATAAAATATTGGC
>JANNGJ010000285.1:0-5949 GCA_031403815.1 Burkholderiales bacterium
GATCATCAGCACGCGCAGGCCGACGCTGCTGATGTAGTCCACCCCAGAAAAATCCATCACCAGGGCACTGCGCTTGAGGCCCGCTTCGGCCAGCACAGGTGCCAACGCAGCTTCGAGCTGGGCGGCCGTCTCGTGGTCGATGCGGCCCACCAGCGTGGCTAGGGTCGCGTCGGCATGGCGGTGGATCGAGACCTGCAAGGGGCTTCCGTTCTAAGAAGGGGTTGCGCAGCAGCCAGGCGACTGAAAACCAGTATAGGAGAAGGGCGCGACGCGCAGCCTGCGGCAAACACCCAGAAGTACCCCGTGCAGCGGTGCCCGGCGCAGCAAAGCCCTTTGCTACATTGCGCCGGCATGCACCCGCCCGACGACCCCCACGCGCTGTCACGCGAAGGCATGGCTGCCATCCTGGCCGTGACGCGGGCGTTGGCGGCGCCCTTCGAGCTGGGCGCGATGCTGGCCGAAGTCACTGCCGCGGCGTGCCGCGTGCTGCAGGCCGAGCGCAGCTCGGTGTGGTTGCACGACGCAGTCAGCGGCGAGATGGTGCTGGAAGTGGCCAGCGACATCCGCCAGGTGCGCGTGCCGGTGGGCAGCGGGCTGGTGGGCGCCTGCGCGCGCGAGCGCCGGCTGATCAACGTGCCCGACTGCTATGCCGACCCGCGCTTCGACGCCTCGGTTGACCGGCGCTCGGGCTTTCGCACTCGCTGCAGCCTGACGCTGCCGCTGGTGGACCACCAGGGCGCTTTCGTCGGCGTGATGCAGGTGCTGAACAGGGCCACGGGTGTGTTCGACGCCGCCGACGAGGCGCTCGCGCAAGCGCTGGCGGCGCAGTGCGCGGTGGCGCTGGCGCGCGTACAACTGACCACTGCCCTGCTTGAGGGCGCAAAGATGCGCCAGGAGTTGGAGCTGGCGCGGGTGGTGCAAATGAGCACGCTGCCGACGCAACTGCCCGTGCTGGCCGGCTACGACATGCACGCCACTTTCCTGCCTGCCTCGCAAACCGGCGGCGACACCTATGACCTGGCGCTGACCGAGCAAGGTCTGTTGGTGGTGCTGGGCGACGCCACGGGCCATGGCATTGCACCGGCGCTGTCGGTGACGCAGATGCACGCCATGCTGCGCATGGCCCTGCGCCTTGGTGCCGACCTCGAGACCGCGTTCCGGCAGGTCAACGACCAACTCGCCGCCACCCTGCCCGACGGCCGCTTCGTCACCGCCTTCATCGGCTTGCTGGATGCGGCAGTGCACCGCGTGCGCTTCCTAAGCGGCGGGCAGGGGCCGATCCTGCATTTTTGCGCGGCGCAGGGCGAGTGCGTGCCCTACAAGGCAACCAGCTTTCCGATGGGCGCGATGCCGCTGGCCAAACTGCGGCCAGCCGTCGAGATCGACCTGGCCCCGGGCGACGTGCTGGTTCTGCTGACGGACGGCATCTACGAATACGAGGACGCCACCGGCGCACAGTTCGGCGTGCAGCGCGTCGAGCAGGTCTTGCGCGATCACCACCGCGAGGGCAGCGCCACGCTGGCAAGCCAATTGCTGCAGGCGGTGCGCGCATTCGCGCAAGGCGCGCCGCAAGACGACGACGTGACTATGGTGCTGCTCAAGCGCTTGTTCGCTGGCTGACGGCCAGCGGCCGTCATCACCCTGTCGCGCAATTGCCCTAGGATCGTCACACGAACAGCGAGCCTGGAAGGACACTTTGATGGACATGCAAGTCAGCGAAATCGGTGGCAAGGTCACCTGCGTCCGGCTCAGCGGCCGGCTCGACGCGCCGGGCGCCGGCAGCATCGACGTCCCATTCACCGCAGCCGTGGTCGCGCAGGCGCGCGACGCGGTCGTCGATCTGTCGGGCGTGAGCTTCGTCGCCTCGATGGGCATCCGGCTGCTGATCGCCAGCGCACGCGGCCTGAGCCTGAAAGGCGCGAACCTGGTTCTGTTTGGGGCCCAGGACCTCGTCTACACGGCGCTGGACCAGGCCGCGCTGGACCAGATCATTCCCATCGTGGCCACCGAGAGCGAGGCCATGGAGCGCCTGGCGGGCTGACCGCGCCACCGTGGGCATGGGCACCCCGCCACTGCGCTTGCAGCTCGCCAACGACCTGAGCGCCCTCGAGCCGGCGCGCCTGGCCGTGGTCGACTACCTGCTGCCGCATGCACCGAGCCCGCGCGCCATCTACGCCGTCGAACTGGTGCTCGAGGAAGTGCTGTCGAACCAGATCAAGTACGCGTTCAGCGCCGGCGCTGAGCACGCCGCCGGCGCTGACCCGCTGCTTGAGTTGACGGTTTGGACCGAGCCCGGCGCGGTCATGCTGCAGTTTGAAGACAACGGCGCGGCCGTCGACCCGCTGCAGGCCGCCGCTCCAGTAGCGCCGACATCCATCGACGTGGCCCCGGTCGGCGGGCTCGGCGTGGTGCTGGTGCGCAAGTTCGCATCCTCAGCCACCTACCAGCGGCGCGAAGGCCGCAACTGCCTGACAATTGGCGTAGCGTTGAATTGAGTCAGCGGCGGGCGCTACAAGTACTAACCAGCCCGGTTCGCGCCGAGGGCAAACTCCGTCGCGCGGGTCAAATGCCAGGGCCTCTGGCGGAAGGGCTTTCGATGATTTGGGTGCAATTGTTCCTGCGCGCGGCCGTGCTGTCCATCGTCTTGTGGGTCGCCGCCTGCGGCGGCGGCAGCGATGCCCCCGCCAACCGCGCACCGGTGGCCACCATCTTGCAGCCCTCCTCAGACGCCACCTTCCGCGCCGGCGACACCCTGAACTTCAGCGCCAGCGCCAGCGACGCCGAAGACGGTGCCCTGGCCGCGTCACGGCTGACCTGGTGGGTCGAGCTGCACCACGACACCCACACTCACCCGTTCCGACCCGAGACGGCGGGCGCCGGCGGGCCAGTGACGATCCCGACCCAGGGCGAGACCTCCGACAACATCTTCTACCGCTTCCATCTGCGCGCAACCGACAGCGCCGGCGCAACAACGGAAGTCACCCGCGATGTGCTGCCGCAGAAGGCGCAGGTCACGCTGACCAGCGTTCCGGCGGGCCTCGCCCTCACGCTCGACGGCCAGCCGATCACGGCGCCCATGGTCTTCACGGGCGTGGTTGGTATTGAACGCAGCCTGGGCGCTGCCAGCCAGAACCTGGGCGGTCGGCGCTACCAGTTCAGCAGCTGGAGTGACGGCGGCGGCGCAACGCACTCGATCTCGACCCCGGTGGCCAACACCACCTACACCGCCAACTTCACCGACGTCGGCCCGGCCGTCAACAGCCTGCCGAGCGTGGTGTTGACGGCCCCGGCCGCGGGCACTACCGGCACGGTCGGTGTGCAACTCACGCTGACGGCCAGCGCCGCCGACAACGACGGCAGCATCAGCGGCGTCGAGTTCTTCGACGGCAGCGTGAAGATCGGCGCTACCGACACGACAGCGCCCTACGGCGTCGCCTGGACCCCGGCTACCACCGGGGCGCGCAGCCTCACGGCGCGGGCCTCCGACAACCAGGGCGGCGTCACCACCAGTATGGCGGTCGGCGTGACCGTCAGCGCGTCGACCAGCGACGCCCAGGAGCCTGTCGCCGCCCTCACCGCACCCACCAACCTGGCCACCGGCCTGGCCGGCACCCTGAATCTGACGGCCACGGCCAGCGACAACGTCGGTGTGACCGCGGTCGAGTTCCAGGTCGACGGCGCGCAAGTCGGCAGCACGCTCATCGCCGCTCCGTATGCCGTGAGCCTTGACTCGAATGCCTACGCGTCGGGCCAGCATGTCGTTCGCGTCAGGGCCCGCGACGCGGCGGGCAACGTCTCGCCCTGGGCGCTCGCCACGGTCCAGTTCGGCGGCAGCCGCGCGCAGCCGGCGGGCATCACCAAGACAGAGGGCTGGGTGGGTGGATTGACTAACGCGACGGCGTTCGCGCAAGCGCCCGACGGGCGCTACTTCGTGGCCGAGCAAGCAGGCAGCCTGCGCGTCGTGCGCAACGGCGCCCTGCTGGCCACGCCCTTCATCACCCTGCCGGTTGATCCGAACGGTGAACGCGGCCTGATCGGCGTGGCCTTGCACCCCCAGTTCGCAAGCAACGGCCACATCTATCTGTACTACACGACAAGTGCCGGCGGCACGCACAACCGCATCAGCCGCTTCACGGCCAACCCCGCCAGCCCGGACGTCGTCCTGGCCAACAGCGAATTGCGCATTGCCGATTTGCCGGCGCTAGGTGCCACCAATCACAACGGTGGCGCGATGAAGTTCGGCATCGACGGCAAGCTCTATGTGGCCGTGGGCGACAACAACGACAGTGCCCGGGCGCCCAACCTGGCCGATCCCTTCGGCAAGATGCTGCGCTTCAACGACGACGGCACCATCCCCAGCGACAACCCCTTCTTCGCGACGCAGAGCGGACTGGCGCGCGCGATCTGGGCCTACGGTCTGCGCAACCCATTCACGTTTGCGGTCCAGCCGGGAACTGGGCGCACGCACATTAATGATGTGGGTCAGAGCGCATGGGAAGAAATCAACCTTGGCGCGCCCGGCGCCAACTACGGCTGGCCCGCAACCGAGGGGCCCACCAGTGCCGCCGGTGTCACAGCCCCCCTGTTTGCCTACGGCCAAAGCGCCACCACCCCGGCCGGCAGCGGCGCTGGTGGTTTCTTCACAGGCTGTGCCATCGCAGGCGGTGCTTTCTACCCCGACACGGGCAACTTCCCCGCCATCTACCGCGGCAGCTACTTCTTCGCTGACTACTGCAGCGCAACGATCGGCCGCGTCGATCTCGCGAATGGAAACGCGGCCTATGCCTTCAGCAGCGGCACCGGGTTTTCTGGCACTGTTGACCTGCTCGTCGGCATTGACGGCGCGCTCTACGTGTTGAAACGCAACTCAATCGCGCGCTTCAGCGTGCCTTGAGGCGGGCCCGCGCCTTCAGGCTGCCTGGGTACAGCGCAGAGTCGTCGGCGCGCCACTTGGCGCCACAAATAGGGGCTTCGTCTCAGCACGCCACGGACGTGGTCGCACTGCCGCTATCCTGCGCCGCTTTCCCAGCTGTACTGAAGTCGACTTGAACCCGGCAACGACCGCGGCCGTCTCCCTGGCCCTTCTGGCCGGGGCCAGCGCCGCCCAGGATGCGCCAGGCGCTCCTGGCGACGCCGCACCGCGCCCGGGCGCGCGCATCGAACGCATCGAAGTCACGGCGCGGCCGCAGTCCGACACCGAACTGCGCCGCCGTGCGCCGGTGGCCAAGCAGGTCTATGGCCGCGAGGAGATCGACAAGTACGGCGACACCAGCGTGTCCGACGTGCTCAAGCGCCTGCCCGGCGTGAACATCCAGGGCGGGGCGCCGCGCATGCGCGGCCTGGGTTCGGGCTACACGCTGGTGTTGATCAACGGCGACCCGGCGCCACCCGGTTTCCAGTTCGACCAGCTCAACCCGAACCAGGTCGAGCGCATCGAGGTCACGCGCGGCCCCACCGCCGACCAGAGTGCGCAAGCCGTGGCCGGGGCCATCAACATCGTCCTGAAAGACGCACCCAAAGTGTCCCAGCGCGACCTGCGTCTGGGCGTGGGCTACAACGCCGTGCGCCCCACGGCATCCGCCTCCTTCACCTACGGCGAACGGGCGGGAGGCCTGGCGATGTCGCTGCCGGTCTCGCTGTTCGAGTGGCGCAACCTCAACCGCAGCGTGGTCGAGCGCCAGACGGCCGGCCTGGACGGGCTGCCGTCCCTCGCCGTGCAGAAGAGCCGCCAAGACAACTGGGGCCACGGCTTCAACACCGCTCCGCGAATCAACTGGAAGATCAGCGACGACGAGTCGGCCTCGGCGCAGTTTTTTGCCCAGCGCGGCGAATGGAACAACCTCAACGCTTACCGCAACCAGGTGCTGCTCGGTCAGCCCAGCCTGGAGCCCGACAACAGCTTCGCCGGCACCTGGCAGAACCTGCGCAGCAATCTGCAGTGGAACAACC
>JANNGJ010000286.1:0-2996 GCA_031403815.1 Burkholderiales bacterium
ATGCGTACCTGAAGGACGTTCTCGAGCGGCTACCCACGCAGCTGGCAAGCCGCATCGGCGAGCTGCTGCCGCATCGCTGGCAGCCCTCAGCGCCGACCTGATCCGCCAGCCCTCGTCAAGACGGGATCGCTGCGCGCTTACAGACTGATCAAGGCATCACGACCTTGAACTCGTTGGCTGGGCTCGCAAAGTGGCCCCGCACCGCAGGGCTGCCCATGTTCGAGGTGATGCTCGTCGAGACGCTCTGCACGCCGAGCGTCGAGAACCTGACGGCAAAGACACCGTTGCCGACGATGCGGCCGAAATTGACAAGGAAGGTCTTGGGGGTGAAGGTCGCGCCGGGATCGCTTGAGTTCAAGGCCACGGTGTAGGACCCTTGGTCGAAGCCGCAGGCCACCCGGATGCTGCCAGGCACGGGAACACCGCGTACTACCGCCTTCGGAGCGGCGGTGCTGGGCGCAGGCGCCGCTGGACAGGCGGCAACGCCGGGTTCGAAGTAGTAGAAGCTCTGGCAAGCGCCATGCTCTGCGCCCGTGGCAAAAGCGAGCCCCACCAGGGCCTTGCACACCGCCCTCATCGCCGTCCCGAGGGTCTCACGATGCCTTTCGCGTCCATTGCGCACCCGAAGCACGCACCGCGGGCACCTGCCAGTCGCGCGGCCACGAAGGTGTCACTTCACGGTCAGCACGTAGTTCGCCAGCGCGCGCGCCTCGGCGGCCGACACCTGCGGCTGTGGTGGCATCACGTCTTGGCCCCACACCCCCGTGCCACCGCGCCGGATCTTCTTCGCGAGCACCTCGGCGGCGTTCTTCTGATCGGCGTACTTGGCAGCGACCTCCTTGAAGTTGGGGCCGTACTTTCTCTTGTCGAGCTGATGACAGGCGAGGCAGTTCTTTTTCACGACGAGGTCGTAGTCCGCACGCACCGGCCCGGCAACGCCCAACAAGCCAGCCGCGCCGATCGCGGCAATCCATCGAAGCATGATTCGCAACGGGTTCTCCTTCTTCCTGCGAAAAGACAAACGCGCTGCCTCGCTCTTGCGCGGCAGCGCGTTTGCGCGTTGCTTTACTGCGGCATCACTCCGGCTTCACGCGGATGATTTTGCCCTGATCTTCGAGCGCAACATACAGGTCGCCGTCCGAGCCCAGTTCACAAGCACGGAAGCGTCCAGCGACCGTCGGCCAGGGCAGATCGCTCTTCGTTGCTGACATGCCATCGGCACTGATCTTCAGCAGATCGAGGCGGTTGCCCACCGCCGTGCCGTGAATGCCGATACCGGCATAGCCGACCACCATCTGGCCGTTCCAGTCCTTCCACTTCGCGCCCGACAGGAAGGCGTTACAGAACATCCCCTGTGACAGCCCCTTGTTGTTCCACGCCGGCTTCATCGCCTTGGGGTATGTCTTGAGATCGGTCATGGGCATGAAAGCCGCGCGCTTCTTGGGATCCATGGCGCCCATCTGGTTGGGCGAGTAGCCGCAGTAGTCGTCAGAGCAGTCCTTGCGGCCCGCCATGTTGGGGCGCGGGTCCCAGCCGGCGTTGCCGCCGTTGGTCAGTGCCGTCACTTCATCGCTGTGCCACGGGCCGTTCTCGGCGGTGAATGGACGGTTGTCGCCGGGCCGGAAGGCGATGCCCTGGGGATTGCGGTGCCCATAGGTGAACACGCGCGGATCGAAGCCAGCCGGCGGCTTGTTGTCCGCGGCGGCCTTGCCATCCCTGTCGACGCGCAGCACCTTGCCGCCGATGTACTTCGGGTCCTGCGGGCCGATGCCCAGGTGGTTGTCGCCGGTGGTCACGTAGAGGAAACCATCGGCGGGGCTGAAGCGAATGCGCCCGCCGTTGTGCGCCCCGGGACCGCCGAACGGGTGCTTGGTGGCCTTGGGCTTGTAGCCGATGTCGCCGACGATGTCGGTGCGATCCGACACGGCCGTCATCGTGTCGTTGAGCTTGAAGCGCATCACCCGGTTGCCCAGCTTCCCGCCAAGATTGGAGCTGGAGTACACGTAGATGTAGCGATTACTGGCGAACTGCGGGTCGATCGCCACGCCCATCATGCCGGCCTGTCCGTCGCAGAACAGATCCGCGCTGGCCGACGAATAGCCAGTGGTGGTGCCCACGCCATGCAGCTTGTTGATGGCACCTGAGGCCAGTCGAACGGAGAGTCCCTTGCACTTTTCGGTGAAGAACATGGTGCCGTCCTTCATGAACGCCATGTCCCAAGGTGAATCGAGCTTGCTGACGAAATCTTCCGTCGAAACGGTCGGTGCAGCTGCGTACAAGCTGCTCGACAGCGCCAAGCCAACGGTCGCTGTCAACGCAATTCTCATCATGTGCGCCATGTTTACTCGCTCCTGTGTTTAATGATTCGGTCGAAGACGGTTTCCATCCGTCCGACCACTGGCGAAGCCTCTTGCAGCTGTCATGTCGGAAGCGGTCGGGGTGCCAATGGGACTGCACACGCCGCACCTCAGCCAGTCGTGTAAACCCGAGTTCTGGCCAGCGGCTGCTCGCTGCTGTGCGCTGGGCGTTCACTCAGCCGCGCAGCAACCCCACCACGGGCTTGCGCAAGCGCCCCTTTGCCCCCTTCGTGGACCCGTCCACTGGCAGTGGCTCAACCCACGCCGACCGACTCGATGCCGAGCGGCACAGGCCGGTAGGGGTGGGCCGCGAGCACGGCGTCGTCGATCGTCAGGCCGAGGCCTGGCGATGACGGCACCGCCAGTTTGCCGTTTGCCAGGATGGCGCTCTGTGCACCCACCAAGGTGTCAAACAGGGGGCTCTCATCGAACTGCAACTCGAGCAAGTCGCACTCCGGGGCCACGGCAGCCACATGCAGACTGTGCTGACTGCAGACAGGCCCGGTGGGGTTGTGCGGCGAGAACTGCACCCCCGCGTCAGCAGCCCGCTGGGCAATGCGCAGCATCTCGCGCGGGCCACCGCAGTACTTCACGTCGGGCATCACGACGTCGTAGAGGGCTTCGTCGAAGAGCGTCTGG
>JANNGJ010000287.1:0-2819 GCA_031403815.1 Burkholderiales bacterium
CACCGTGTTCGTCGATCACCAACTGCGCATCCTGCGCTTCACGCCAGCCGTGTCGCAGATCATCAACCTGATCCTGAGCGACGTCGGCCGGCCGGTGGCCCACATCGTCTCCAACCTGGTCGGCTACGACCGCCTGGTGGCCGACACGCAGGCCATGCTCGACACGCTGATCCCCAAAGAAGTGGAAGTGCAGACCACGGCGGGCCAGTGGTACACGATGCGCATCCAGGCTTACCGCACGCTGGACAACGTGATCGAGGGCGCGGTGATTTCGTTCGTCGACATCACGGCGCTGGTGAAGACGCGCGACGATCTGCGCCGCAGCAACGATTTGCAGCGCCTGGCTGTGGCGCTGCATGACGCCAGCGACGCCATCACGGTGCAAGACCTCGAGGGCCGCACCCTGGCCTGGAACCCCGGCGCGGTGCGGCTCTATGGCTGGAGCGAAACCGAGGCGCTGGCGATGACTGTGCGCGAGCGCATACCGCCCGCGCTGCGCGAGCAGGCCCTGGCCACGCTGGCCCAACTCAGCCGGGCCAAGGTTCTGCAGCCTTACCAGACCCAGCGTTTGACGCAGGCGGGGGCGGTGATCGAGGTCTCGATGGTCTCGACCGCCCTGGTCAACGAGGCCAGGCAGATGTACGCCATCGCCACCACCGAACGGGCCATTGCCAGTGCAGATTGATGGCCGCGCCGCACACAATCTCGATGGAGCCAGCGCATGAACGACAACGACAAGCGCCTCGAAGACGCCGCCCGTGAGGCCGACGGCGCTCTGAATGCGCAGGCGCTGCGCGAGCATGCCGAAGTGCTGTCGCGGCGCCAGTCTGCGTTGCCGACAGAGCGCCCGTCGGCGCTGTCGCCCGACGCTGCGCGCGATCTGCTGCACGAGCTGCGGGTGCACCAGATCGAACTCGAGATGCAGAACGAAGAACTGCGCCGGTCGCACCTTGAGCTCGATGCATCGAGAGCCCGTTACTTCGACCTCTATGACCTGGCGCCGGTGGGCTACTGCAGTCTCAGCGACCGCGGCCTGATCCTGCAAGCCAACCTGGCTGTGGCGACCCTGCTGGGCACCGGCCGCGACGCGCTGGTCGGCCAGCCGATCAGCCACTTCATCTTCAGGGAAGACCAGGATACCTGGTACCACCATCAACACTTGGTCATGCGAACGACCCAAGCCCAGGCGTTCGAATTGCGGATGGTCCGGCAAGATCGCAGCGAGGTCTGGGTCGCGGTGGCCGCCACGACGGCGCACGACGCCGGCCCGCCCGTGATGCGGGTGGTGCTGTTCGACGTCAGCGACCGCAAGACCATGGAAGTGGCCATGCGCGAGAGCGAAGGCCGTTACCGCGCGCTGGTGGAGTGGTCGCCCGAGGCGATGTTGGTTCACCAGGACGGCAAGATCGTTTTTGCCAACCCGGCCGCCGCCAAGATGCTGGGCGCCCGGACGGCCAACGCGCTCGAAGGCAAAGCCCTGCTCGACCGGGTTCACCCGGACTTTCACGCGGCCCTGCTGGCCGGCCTGAAGACGATGGCCGATCAGGGCGGCGGCACGCCGATGGCCGAGTTGCGTTGCCTCAAACTGGATGGAACGGCCTTTGACGTGGAGGCCCAGAGCATTACCACTTCGTACGACGGCAAGCAGGTCACGCTCACCTCTCTGCATGCCATCGGCGCACGCAAGCCGGTTGAAGCGTCGTCCAGCAACTGACCCGCGCCCGCTGCGCTTTTTGTGCCGCAGCGCCGGCTGCAAACGCTGTTTGTCCCCGCGTGATGTTCGCCGCAACAGCACGGTTAGCCTGGGTCCATGCGCCGATCTGACAGGCCTTTGCAAGTTGATCGCCTGCGCCCCTTGACACTGGCGCCGCAGGCGCATCCGCGCGGCCAGCCGCACCTGAGCGCCGCCAGCGGGCTGGTCTGCGCGCACGGCCGGGCCTACGTCATCGGCGACGACGAACACCATCTGGCGCTGTTTCGCGACCGCGCCTCCCCGGGTGAGCTGGTGCGTGTGGTGGCCGGCGACCTGCCGGTGTCGAAGGGTGCGCGCAAGCGCCGCAAGCCCGACTTCGAAACCCTCCTTCACTTGCCCGACAGCGCGATGCTGCTGGCCCTGGGCTCGGGCTCGCGCCCCGCCCGGGACCGCGGCGTGGCGATTGACCTTGCGCCCGACGGCATGCCGCTTGCGGGCACACGGCTGTTTGACCTGGCGCCGGTGTACCAGCCCCTGCGTGCGCGCCTGGGGCCCATCAACATCGAAGGCGCCTTCGTGCTGGGCGACGAGTTGGTTTTGTTGCAGCGGGGCCAGGCCGGCCAGGCCAGCATGGGCGTGCACTACGGCCTGCGTGACTGGCTGGGCATGGTCGAAGGCCATGCCGCGGCACGGCATCCGCGCGCGCTGCGGCCCTTCGATCTGGGTGCCATCGATGGCGTGCCGCTGGCCTTCACCGATGGCGCTGCACTGCCCAGTGGCGGCTGGGTCTTCACGGCCGTGGCCGAAGACAGCGACAACAGCTACGCCGACGGCCCGTGTCGCGGCTCGGCGGTGGGCGTGGTCGGGGCCGACGGCAGGCTGCTGTCGCTGCGGCGCTTGATCGGTGGCGACAAGGTGGAGGGCCTCGCCGTGCGCGAGGACCGCTGCGGCACCGCCCTGTTCATGGTCACGGACGCCGACGATCCGGCGCAGGCTTCGTGCTTGCTCAGTGCGTGGCTGTGAGGGCTGGCCCCGACAGGCGCGCTGCCGGGCAAGGGCGAAGCAGCGGTTGACCTGATCAATCGGCAGGCAACACGGCCGGCGCGGTGGCGCACACCGTGGTGCC
>JANNGJ010000288.1:0-5091 GCA_031403815.1 Burkholderiales bacterium
CAATCCGACCCAATCCGACTCAACGCGACCTTGGAGCGGGAGACGGGAATCGAACCCGCGTCATCAGCTTGGAAGGCTGGGGTTCTACCATTGAACTACTCCCGCCCGGGAGTCCTGGCTGCAGCAGGGTCGCGCCGCAGCCCGGTCGTCAAAACGCACATCAACAAGAAAGCTTTCGCCTGGTGGAGGAGGCTGGATTCGAACCAGCGTAGGCGTAAGCCAACAGATTTACAGTCTGCCCCCTTTAGCCACTCGGGCACCCCTCCGAAGCGAACCCGAGAGTATAGCGGCATTTGTCCGCTGTTCAGGCGAACCGCGCCACAAGCGCGCTACGGCGCCAATGCGATCTGTGCGGCCATGTCGTCGAGCCAGCGCTGCTGGAGGTCGGCCCGCTGGGGCAACGGATGGCGGTAGCCCAAACCCCCGTCAGTAAGCCCTAACACCCCGCATTGACCCGTGGCAGCAACCGCCTTGGCAGCCAGCGGCCCAAGTTGTCGCGCCAGCCCCCAAGCCCGCAGGACGGGCGATGCGTGCTCGCCTCCGAGTGCCGCGCGCAGTTCGGCACTGCGCTGGGGGCTGAACATGCTGTGTCGGTCATCGCTCAGGCCAGCCAGCATGGCAAACAGTTCTGCGCTCTTGGGCGTTCGCAGATCCGACAAGTTAATGACGCGGATGTGACGCACCGGCTGCCCAGCGGCCTGGGCGCGAAGGGCCAGCTTCATCAGTTGGTACTGCGTCCGGTCGGGCAAGGTCGCCGCCCAGCCGCACCGATCTGGCTCGTCGAGCGGGCGCGAGCCGCCCGGGTTCATCATCACAGCCACCAGATCGGCACGCGCGTCGGCGGCCTGCGGCCACGCAACGCTGCGCTCGAAGATCTCAAGGTGGCTGCGCAAGGCCAGGCGCCGGCCACCCAAGTCGGCCTCGTAGAAGCGCCCATGGACCGCGAACCGCTCGCGCAAGGCCTCAGCGCTGAGGCTCACGCAAACAGCCCGGCCAGCGCGAGGCCCGGGTCCGGCGCCCGCATGAAGGCCTCGCCGACCAGAAAGGCTTGCACGCCCGCCGCACGCAGGCGCCGCACATCGTCCGGCGCAAGAATGCCCGACTCCGTCACCAGCAGACGATCACTCGGCACTTCCGGCAGGAGCGCCAGCGTGGTCTCGAGCGACACCTCGAAGCTGCGCAAGTTGCGGTTGTTGATGCCGACCAGGGGCGTCTTCAGGCGCAGGGCGCGGTCGAGCTCGGCGCCATCGTGGACCTCGACCAACACCGCCATGCCCAAGGCTTGGGCCTGCGCTTCGAGGTCGGCCATCAGGGCGTCGTCAAGACAGGCCGCGATCAACAAGATGCAGTCGGCCGCCATCGCGCGGGCTTCATACACCTGGTAGGCATCGACCATGAAATCCTTGCGCAGCACCGGCAAGGCACAGGCCGCGCGCGCCTGCTTCAGAAAGGCAGCTGAGCCCTGAAAGAACTGGGTGTCGGTCAAGACCGAGAGGCAGGCGGCGCCGCCGTGCTGGTAGCTGGCCGCGATCTCGGCGGGCACAAAGTGCTCGCGCAAGACACCCTTGCTCGGGCTGGCCTTCTTGACCTCGGCGATGACGGCCGCCTTGCCGCGGGCCACCTGCGCCCTCAAGGCCGCCTCGAACCCGCGCAAGTCGTGCTGCGCCTCGGCCTCGGCACGCAAGGACGGCAGGCTGCGGCGCTTGCGCGCGGCGGCGATTTCATCGCGCTTGACCGCGACGATGCGCTCGAGAATGTCCGTCAACGGGGCACCCCGCTCGCCAGGTACGGCGGACGACCCTCCACGAGGGTCGGGCCTTGCTTGGGGCGGCCCGGCGCGGCGGCCCGCTCCGACCAGGTCGGTGGCGTGTGCATCATCCTGCCGCCAAGCGCTTCGTCGCCTCGACGAACTGATTCATCTTGGCCAGGGCCTTGCCCGACGCGATGGCCTCGCGCGCCAGGGCCACGCCGTCGGCCATGGTCTCAGCGACGTTGGCGGCGTAGAGCGCCACACCCGCGTTGAGCATGACGATGTCGCGCGCCGGACCAGGCTCGTTGTCGAGCACCGCGCGCACCAGCGTCAGCGACTGCGCCGGGGTCTCGACCTTGAGCGCACGGCTGGAGGCCATCGTCAGGCCGAAATCCTCGGGATGGATCTCGTACTCGGTGATCACGCCGTCCTTGAACTCGCCGACCAGCGTGGCGGCGCCGAGCGAGACCTCGTCCAGGCCGTCGCGGCCATGCACCACCACCGCATGCTCCGCTCCCAGGCGTTGCAAGGCGCGGACCTGGATGCCCACAAGGTCAGGGTGGAACACGCCCATCAGGATGTTCGGCGCATCGGCCGGGTTGGTCAGCGGCCCGAGGATGTTGAAGATGGTGCGCACGCCGAGTTCGCGCCGCACCGGACCGACGTTCTTCATCGCGGGATGGTGGTTCGGCGCGAACATGAAACCGATACCGGTCTCGGTGATGCACTCGGCAATAGCCGCCGGCGGCAGCGCCAGGGTCACGCCCATGGCCTCGAGCACGTCAGCACTGCCGGACTTGCTCGACACGCCGCGATTGCCATGCTTGGACACCCGCGCGCCGCAGGCTGCCGCGACGAACATGCTGCAGGTCGAGATATTGAAGGTGTGCGAGCCGTCGCCGCCGGTACCGACGATATCGACCAAGTGCGTTCGATCCGCCACCACCACCTTGGTCGAGAACTCACGCATCACTTGCGCCGCCGCGGTGATCTCGCCGATGGTTTCCTTCTTCACGCGCAGGCCGACCAGCATCGCGGCCATCATCACCGGCGACATCTCGCCACTCATGATGCGGCGCACCAGCGCCAGCATCTCGTCGTGAAAGATCTCGCGGTGCTCGATAGTGCGCGTCAGCGCTTCGTTGTCAGTGATCGGCATGGGGGCTCCTAGAGGGTTTCGCGCAGGACAAGGATCGCACGCTCGACGTCGATGGTCGTCACGTCCAGGTGGGTCACCAGGCGCAGCTTGTGCAGGCCGGTCGTCAGCACGCCGCGCGCTTGCAATCGCTCGACGGCGCCCTGCGCGCTATCGGGCGCCAATTCGACGAAGACGATGTTGGTCTGCGGCGGCGCCACGATCACTCCGGGCAAGCCTTGCAATCCCTCGGCGAGGCGGCGCGCATTGGCGTGGTCATCCGCCAGGCGTGCAACATGGTGGTCAAGTGCGTAGAGCGCCGCCGCGGCCAGCACGCCGCTCTGGCGCATCGCGCCGCCGGCCATCTTGCGCCAGCGGTGAGCGCGGGCGATCAGCTCGCGGCTGCCGCACAGGGCCGAACCCGCTGGCGTGCCCAGGCCCTTGCTGAAGCAGACCGAAACGCTGTCGAAGTGGCGCGCGATCTCGCGTGCCGCCACGCCCGAGGCCACGGCGGCATTGAACAAGCGCGCCCCATCCAGGTGCGCCGACAACCCGCGGGCATGCGCCAGCGCCGTCGCCGCGACGATGTAGTCCAGCGGCAGCACCTGGCCGCCCCAGGTGTTCTCCAGCGCCAGCAACCGCGTGCGCGCGTAGTGCGCGTCGTCGGGCTTGATCGCGGCCTCGATGTCTACCAGCGCCAACGAGCCATCGGGCTGATGGTTCAACGGCTGCGGCTGAATGCTGCCGAGCACCGCCGCGCCGCCACCTTCCCAGCGGTAGGTATGCGCCATCTGGCCGACGATGTATTCGTCGCCGCGCTGGCAATGGCTCATCAAGCCGCACAAGTTGCTCTGCGTGCCGGTGGGCATGAACAGCGCGGCCTCGAAGCCGAGGTCGGCAGCGATGCGCTCTTGCAAGGCATTGACGGTCGGGTCGTCGCCGAAGACATCATCGCCCAACTCGGCGGCGCGCATCGCGTCCCACATGCCGGCGGTGGGGCGCGTCACGGTGTCGCTGCGCAGGTCGATCGGCTTCATGCGGGATAAGCCTCAAGAAAGTTGCGCAGCATCGCGTGGCCGTGCTCCGACAAGATCGACTCGGGGTGGAACTGCACGCCCTCGATCGCCAGCGTCTTGTGGCGCACGCCCATGATCTCACCGTCGTCGGTGGTCGCGGTGACCACCAGATCCGCCGGCAGCGTGGCGCGCTCGATCGCCAGCGAGTGGTAGCGGATGACAGAGAACTGAGCCGGCAGACCGCGAAACACCCCGAGCCCATCGGCCGAGATGGTGCTGGCCTTTCCGTGCATTTGCGTCCTGGCGCGCACCACATTGCCCCCCAGCGCCGCGCCGATGGCCTGGTGGCCCAGGCAGACGCCAAGGATCGGCAGCTTGCCGGCGAAGTGCCGGATCGCCGCCACGCACACGCCCGCCTCGGCCGGTGTGCACGGCCCCGGCGACAACACCAGCCGCGCCGGTTGCAGCGCCGCGATGCCAGCGACATCGATCTCGTCATTGCGCAGCACGCGCACGTCCTCGCCCAACTCGCCGTAGTACTGCACCAAGTTGAAGGTGAAGCTGTCGTAGTTGTCGATCATCAGCAGCATGTGGGCTCTATCCTATTGATTTCGTTGGGTGTTTTGTTCATCACCCACGTTTCATACCCGCTTTGATACCCGCTTTTTCTGTCGCTGGCGTGGCCGGCGCGATGTGCTGGGTGGGGGACTGATGCGCCCGTGCGGGCGCAATAGGTCGGTCAGACTGATGGCTTACGCCAACGCCAACCGAAGAGTGCCGCCGAATATGAATGCTGACCGGACATGCGACCTATTATCGCTTGCCTTCGGCGGGATGAGCCCTACCCGCAAGGCTGGCCTCAGGGCACTAGGCGTCGTCGGGAGCCGTGAGGTTCCAGGTGCGCTTCAGGGGATCAAATCGCCTGCACGTACGATCTACAAATCGGGCGATGCGGTTCATGTCAAGAGTGCCTTCTGGTTCGAATGCTCAGTTGCAGGCGCGGGCTCTCCAAGGTCGCGTGGCGAAACGCCATCATCGACGGCCGCGTTGATGCCCATTCGATACCCCATCGCGCGATAGCCTCGCTGTCGCTTTTCCCACATCCGCAGCAATGCCGGGTGGCCGGTGTCGACGAAGTCGATGATCCGAACATCGGTCTTGCTGGCGTGTTCTCGGTGCAGGCGGCCCGC
>JANNGJ010000289.1:0-2228 GCA_031403815.1 Burkholderiales bacterium
CGCACCTACGCCACAGGCGTCCTGAAGTTCAAGGTCAGTGATGTGTTGCGCAAGCGCGGGCGCGAGGTGCACATCGAGCCGCTGGATGAGCAAAGCATGGACGACGCGCTCGACGCCCTGTTTGCCGGAGACGGCCATTGGCAGGAGCCACCCGCCGCCTGGCAGCAGCCCGAGAAGGCGCTCGAACAGCGCCAGTTCTTTGAGGCGCTGCAAAGCTGCGTCGATCGCCTGCCGCCCAAGCTGGGTCGCATCTTCATGATGCGTGAGTGGCTTGAGCGCGAGGTCGGCGACATCTGCACCGAGCTCGATATCACCAGCAACAACTGCGGCGTGATGCTGTACCGGGCGCGCATGCAATTGCGCGAGTGCCTGGACGGCAACTGGTTCAAGGGGCAGCGATGAAGATCAACCTCGACTGCAAGGAGGTGGCGCGGCTCATCAGCGACGCCCAGGACGCGAACCTGCCGATGCCTGACCGTGCGCGCATGCGGCTGCACTTCGTGATGTGCCAGAAGTGCCGCAACGTCGATGAGCAGATGGACTTCTTGCGCCAGGCCATGAAGCGCCTGGACGCCGACAAGCTGCCCAAGTAGTTCTGGCGGGCGGAGCCGGGTCCGACCCCGGCTCGCGAGCCGTGGCTAAACTGCGCGGCTTCCCGCCCAGCCCCGGGCTTGCCGCGCCGCCATGACCCTCGACCTCTTTGCCCCCGAACCGCCGCCGCCAGCCGACGACAACGCCGTCACGCTGGCGCACTACGCCGAGCGGGCCTACCTGGAGTACGCGCTGTCGGTGGTCAAGGGCCGGGCGCTGCCCGATGTCTGCGATGGACAAAAGCCCGTGCAGCGCCGCATCCTGTATGCGATGCAGCGCATGGGCCTGGCCTTCGGTGCGTCGCCGGGTGGGCCCAAGGCGGTCAAGAGTGCGCGTGTGGTCGGCGATGTGCTGGGCCGCTACCACCCGCACAGTGACCAGGCGGCCTACGACGCCATGGTGCGCATGGCGCAGGACTTCGCGCTGCGCTACCCGCTGGTCGATGGCCAGGGCAACTTCGGCTCGCGCGATGGCGACGGCGCCGCCGCGATGCGCTACACCGAGGCGCGCCTATCGCCCATCGCCCGCCTGCTGCTCGACGAGATCGACGAAGGCACGGTCGAGTTCATCGCCAACTACGACGGCTCGACCCAGGAGCCCAAGCAGTTGCCGGCGCGCCTGCCCTTTGTGCTGCTCAACGGTGCCTCGGGCATTGCCGTGGGCCTGGCCACCGAAGTGCCAAGCCACAACCTGCGCGAGGTGGCCGCGGCTGCGGTGGCCTTGCTGAAGAACGACAAACTCGCCGACGACGAATTGTTCGCGCTGCTGCCCGGCCCCGACTACCCGGGCGGTGGCCAGATCATCAGCGCCGAGGCCGACATCCGCGAGGCCTACCGCACGGGCCGGGGCAGCCTGAAGGTGCGCGCGCGCTGGAGCATCGAAGACCTGGCACGCGGTCAGTGGCAACTGGTGGTGCATGAGCTGCCGCCGGGCACCAGCACGCAGAAGGTGCTCGAAGAGATCGAGGAGTTGACCAACCCCAAGCTCAAGGTCGGCAAGAAAGCCCTGTCATCGGAGCAGGTGCAGGTGAAGGCAGCGCTGTTGGCCGTGCTCGACACGGTGCGCGACGAATCGAGCAAGGACGCCGCGGTGCGCCTGGTGTTCGAGCCCAAGACGCGCACTGTCGAGCAGCAGGAGTTGATCAACACCCTGCTGGCGCAGACCAGCCTGGAGTCGAGCGCGCCGATCAACCTGACGATGGTTGGCCTGGACGGCCGGCCGACGCAGAAGAGCCTGCGCCAGATGCTGATGGAGTGGGTGGCGTACCGCCAGGCCACCGTGGAGCGGCGCACACGGCATCGTCTGCAGAAGGTGCTGGCGCGCATTCATGTGCTCGAAGGGCGGCAGCTGGTGCTGCTCAACATCGACGAAGTCATCCGCATCATCCGCAACGCCGACGAGCCCAAACCGGCGCTGATGGCGCGCTTCAAGCTGAGCGAGATTCAGGCCGACGACATTCTCGACATCCGCCTGCGCCAACTTGCGCGGCTCGAGGCCATCAAGATCGAGCAGGAGTTGAAGGCCTTGCGCGAAGACCAGGCCAAACTCGAAGACATCCTGGGCAGTGCGGCGGTGTTGAAGCGCACTGTGATCAAGGAAATCGAGACCGACGCCAAGCAATTCGGCGACGCGCGCCG
>JANNGJ010000290.1:0-2990 GCA_031403815.1 Burkholderiales bacterium
CCAGGCCACGGACAACGCGCGCCCGCTGGGCGAAGATCTGGTGGCGGCGGGCCTGCTCGAGCGCGCCGACCTGCAGACCGCCTTGGCGCACAAGATGGGCTACCCGCTGGTCGACCTGGCGCGCTTTCCGCTCGACCACGATGTGGCGCGCAAGCTGTCGCAGAAGGCCCTGGTGGAGCACAACGCCTACCCCCTGATTCAGGATGGCAAGCGCCTCATCGTCGCCATCGACAACCTGGCGCGTGTGCCCAAGCTGCAAGCCTTGCAGGCGCTGGCCGGCCTGAACATCGTGCCGGTGCTGGCCTCGCGCGGGCGCATCGCCCTGGCCCTGGCCTCCCTGCCGCAGCGCCTGGGCGATGACCGCTGGGCCGACAACGTGCCACTGCACCTGAAGTCCCTGGTGACCACGCCGGGCGGGCTGCGCAGCCTCTGAACTGGGGGCCGTTCAGGCCGTTGTTTCACTGGTCGGCCAGCGCGCACACACCCTAGCATCGGGCACGAAACCTCCGTGCTGGCGCTGCGATGTCCGACCTCTCTTCACAACCGCTGTCTTGCGACCCGATGGATGCGCCGGGCACGCCGTGGCGCTGGCCGACGCCGCCCTTTGCCGGCTACGCTGCCCCGAAGGACGAAGCCGGGGCGGCTTGCGAGATCGAGGGCCTCACCAGTGCGGCCGTCGCCGCCGAGTTGCTGAGGCTCGATTTTGATAGATGCACCGTGCGGATCCGGGTGGCCATCACCGGCACGGCAATGACCTTGCGCTTCGCGCAGTTGCGCCGCATCACACTGGTGGCGCCGCTGGCTGTGCAGGCACCGAACGCTGGCGATCCGCACGCCCGACTCCTGGCCCACCACCCGGTGGTGGACTACCGCTTGCACCTGACCGGCGGCGGCTGGTTGACCGGCCGCAGCATCGGTCATGTGCAGTCGCCGCACGGCCTGTTCCTGTTTCCCCCGACAGACGATCGCGGCAGCGTTCAGCGCATGTTCGTCCCGGCCAGCACCTACAGCGAGTTCGAGATCGGCCCACGCATCGGCCAGGTGCTGGTCGAACAGCGCGCAGTGACGTCGGAGCAGGTCGATATCGCCGTGGCCGAGCAGGCCGAACTGCGCACGCGCAAGCTCGGCGATCTGTTGTTGGCCAATTGCATCGTTGCGCCGGCGGAGCTTCTGGCTGCCATCGACCAGCAGGCCCGGATGCCCGTGGTGCGCATCGGCGAAGCCCTGGTTGCGCTGGACTTGATCACCGAGGCGCAGCTGAACCTGGCGCTGGAGCAGCAGAAGGCCGACCGCACCACGCCGCTGGGCGAACTGTTGGTGCGCAGCGGCAATATCTCTCGAGAGCACCTGCAGTTGGCGCTGGCGCGCAAGATGGGCTACCCGGTGGTTGACGCGGCGGCCTTCCCGGTCGAGATCGATGCAGTCAGGAAGCTGCCGTTCTCGGTGGCGCGCCGCATGGGTGTCCTGCCCTTGCTGCTGCGTGGCGCTCAACTGGTGGTGGCCATGGTCGACCCCTCGCAACGGGCCGAGATCGACGAGCTGGAGTTCATCACCCAGTTGAAGGTCGTCCCGACCCTGGCTCTCGCTGCGGCCTTGAAGGTCGCGGTGCTCGACAACTACCAGCGTTTCGGCGCTGACCAGTGGGGCGCGGGTGTGCCGCTGCAGGCCGATGCGAACATGGAAGTCGCCGCCATCGATGCCGGCACGCTGCTCGAGTCGCTCGAGATGCAGCACTGGCAGAACGAGCGCGAAGAAGAGGCGCTGATCGAGCAGTCCGACAACTCGCTGGTGCGCCTGGTCAATACCGCCATCATCGACGCCCACGCACAGGGTGTGTCCGACATCCACTTCGAGACCATGCCCGGCCGAGACAAGCTGCGCATTCGGTTTCGCAAAGACGGCGTGCTCAAGCCCTATGTCGAACTGCCGCACACCTACCGCCAGGCGCTGGTGGCACGCATCAAGATCATGTGCGACCTCGACATCAGCGAGAAGAGGAAGCCGCAGGACGGCAAGATCAACTTTGCCAAGTTCTCGCCGCAGCACAAGATCGAGCTGCGGGTGGCCACGATCCCCACCAACAACGGTCTCGAAGACGTCGTCATTCGCCTTCTCTCGTCGGCCAAGCCGATCGCCATGGACCAACTGGGCCTGTCCGAGGGCAACTACAAGCGCCTTTCAGCCGTCATCGAGCGGCCCTACGGCATGGTCTTGTGCGTCGGCCCGACGGGCAGCGGCAAGACGACGACCTTGCACTCGGCACTGGGCCAGATCAACACCGCTGAGCGCAAGATCTGGACCGCCGAAGACCCGATAGAGATCACCCAGGCCGGGCTGCGCCAGGTCCAGGTCAACCCAAAGATCGACTGGACTTTCGCCAAGGCCCTGCGAGCCTTCTTGCGCGCCGACCCCGATGTGATCATGGTCGGCGAAATCCGTGATGCCGAGACCGCGCGCACGGCCATCGAAGCCTCGCTCACCGGCCACCTGGTGCTCTCCACCCTGCACACCAACAGCGCCCCCGACACTGTGACGCGCTTGCTCGACATGGGCATGGACCCGTTCAATTTTGGCGACTCCTTGCTCGCCGTGCTGGCCCAGCGCCTGGTGCGGCGTCTGTGCCCGCAATGCCGAACGGCGCGCGAGGCCAAGCCGGAAGAGATTGAGGAGCTATTGCTCGACCACATCCATGCTTTCCCGCCCGACCTGCAGCCAGCGCGGGCCGAGGTTCTGACCGAATGGCAGGCACGCTTCGCGCAGCAGGGCGCGCTGCTGCACTACGACGCCGCAGGGTGCAAGCATTGCGAGGACACCGGCCGACGCGGCCGCGCTGCGCTGCACGAACTGCTGACCGTGACGCGCGAGTTGCGCCGTTTGATCCAGACCGGCAGCCGGGTCGAGGAATTGCAGCGCCAAGGGCTGCAGGATGGCATGCGCACGTTGCGCCAGGACGGCATCGAAAAGGTCCTGGCGGGCGTCACCTCGATCGC
>JANNGJ010000291.1:0-16384 GCA_031403815.1 Burkholderiales bacterium
CCAGGGGTTGGTAATAGCCCACGCCCATGATGGGCGCCCAGCCGGTGGCGCCACTGCCGTGGCCCTGGTAGTAGCCGGTTGCTGCTGTGCCGTCGTGCGCCAGGCCCATGTTGTGGCCGGCCTCGTGCGAGATCGCCTCGGCGACGTACTTCTCGTTGCCGCCACCCAGCTGGTTGTAGAACACCAGCGCGGGCTTGTAGAACTCTGACGTGTCGTCGAAGATGCCGAGGTAGGCCACGCCGCCGCAACTGCAGGTGTACACGCCGGTGCTGCTGGTGATGAGCACGGTGGTGCCGAACATGTTGTCGGCCGAGCCACTGCGTGTCAGGCGGTCAGCCGGCGGTGCCTCGGTGGTCACGTCCACATCGAAGGGCGCATAGTCTTCGACGACACGCTGCCAGATGTACTGGATGCGCTCCAGCTCCGCCGTGCTGAACGTGCCCGGGATCCCGTCGAGGTCGAAGGGCTGCGCGGTGATCGTCGTGCCGCTGCTGTTCCAGGCCGTGCCGCTGAGCGTGGCGCCCTTGAAGTTGAGGTAGATCGTGCGCTGCGCACCTGGCCGGCTGTGCAGCAGAAAGGTCTGGTTCAGCGGCTGCAGCGTGCCGCTGATCGAGCCCGAGGCGGCTGCCGGTGAGGGTGATGCCGGCAGCGGAGCGTCGAGTTCGTCCTCGACGAACATGCGCCCGCGCTGGTCGAGCTTCAGGCGCCGGTCGTTCAGCAGCAGGGCACGGAACTCGTCCGCCGACTTGCCGTACCAGACCGCCACCTCCGGCAGCCGCGCGCCCAACAGGTCGATCGCGCGCTGTCCGTGCGACTTGCGCTCGGCCAGGTTCAGCTGCGGGAAGGGCGGTTTGGCCGGGTGCGGCGTGGCGGCTGCGGTGCTCGCCGCCGGCCGTGCGCTTTGCGCATGGGCAGTCGTCGTCAGCGCACTCAGCGCCAGGAGGAGGATGGAGAGCTTGCGCATGGCGTGATGTCCGTGTCGGGTTTGCACGATGGCCTGGCCAGCACTGGCCAGGAGTCGAGTCATCCTGGCACACGCAACCGGCCAAGCCACCCCTGCAACCCAAGGTGCCGGCGTGAACAAATTGACGGTTCCGCGACTTCAAGCGGCCGCCGCGGATCCGGCTTGGCCGGTCCGCCAGCGGCGCCCCCTTGAGGGGGAGCGGCGCAGCCGCTTCGGGGGTGATCCCATTTACCGCCAGCGCGCTCCCGACCGCGCCACCCACTCCACCAGCGCATCGAGCGCAGGCCGGCCCATGGCGGCCTGCTCATGGTTGACCATGGCCACCAGCACCCAGGTATCGCCGCGCGTGTCGCGCACATACCCGGCCAGGGCCGTCACGTTGCGCAGGGTGCCGGTCTTCAGGCGCGCCCAGCCTTCAGCGGGCGTGCCTTTCAGGCGCCGCCGCAGCGTGCCGTCAACACCGGCCACGGGCAGGCTCATCAACAACTCTGGCGCATGCTTGCTGGCGTGGGCGGCCTTGAGCATCAGAGCCATGCTGCGCGGCATGATGCGTTCGCTGCGCGACAGGCCCGAGCCGTTGTCCAGCACCAGGCCGCTGCGGTCGATGCGCTGTTCGTCGAACCAGCGCTCGACCGCCCGGCCGGCAAGTTCGCGCGTCGGCACGCCCGGGTTCTGCGCCATAGCGGCCACGCCGAGTTGGAGGTAGAGCAGACGTGTGAGGGCGTTGTCGGACTGCTTGATCACCGGGCGCAGCAACTCGCCCCAGGTGGCGGCAGTGTGGGTGGCGATCAGGCTCGCGTCGATCGGCGTGGTGCCCTCGCGCACGCCGCCCGGGGGCTGGCGCCAACTGCCGCCCAGGCTGGCCCACACCGCGCGCACCTGACGCTCGGCGATGACGTCGCGGTCGATCAGTTGCAGCTCGACCTTGGCTTCGCAGCGGCGCGCAAAGCCGCCGCGCAGGCCGATGCGAAAACCCGCGCCGGGTTGGGGCTCAATCACTGCCGGTAGCCAGTCGTCGTCCCAGTCGGCGCAGGGGGTTTCGCTCAACGTCATGGCGCTGGCGTCCACGGTGATGCCTTCGAGCGGCGGCGCCAGGCGCGCCTGGATGCCGGGGCCGGTGGAGCTCAGGCCCAGGCCCATCAGGCTGCCCGAGAGCATCAGCGCATCGGGGATCACGTTGTAGGGCCACTCGGGCGCTTCGTCGAAGGGCGGCAGGCCGATGTCGATGCGTGGGGGGCGGAACAGGCTGCGGTCGAGCACCAGGTTGCCGCTGATGTCGCGCACGCCGCGTTGGCGCAGCTCGAACAGCATCTGCCACAACTCGGGCAGGCCGAAGGCCGGGTCGGCGCCGCCTTTGAGCACCAGGTCGCCGCCGAGCACGTCACCGGTGATCGGCCCGGCCGCAAACAGCTCGGTGCGGCCACGGTGGTTGGGGCCAAGGCGGTCGAGCGCCACCACGGCCGTCACCAACTTCATCGTCGAACCTGGCTGCGTCGGCACCGCCGCGCGGTGCTGCCAGGGGCGCGCCCAGCGCGTCGTCAAGGGCAGGGCGATGGCGGCCAGCGCGTCGTCGGGCAGGCCGGCCTGGGCCAGGGCGGCGGCCACGGTGGGGGGCAGCGGGTCGTCGCGCAGGGCGGGCGCGGCCGCTGTGGCGCCGGCCCAGGCCAACGCGAGAAGGCAAAGTGAGCGCTGCATGTGCGCCCGATTCTGCCCAAGGGCCGCGCCCACCGCGACGCGTGTTTGCCGCCTTGCCCGCCTGCCAGATGGCGTGCTGGCATAGCATCGCGGCATGAGAAAACTCATCGTCAGCCTGATCACGCTGGGGGGACTGTGGTTGACGGGCTGCGCGAGCACCACGCCCGGGGGTGTTCCCATCGACACCCGCTACACCGCGCAGGGGCAAGACAGCCGCGTGCTGTTCTTGATCCTGCACTACACCGTTGCCGACACACCGCAGTCGATCAAGATCCTGACGCAGGAAGAGGTCAGCTCGCACTACCTGCTCAGCGACGAGACGCCGCCCGTCATCTACCGTCTGGTGGAAGAGGACCGCCGCGCCTGGCACTCGGGCCCGAGTTTCTGGCGCGGCCACGGCATGTTGAACGCCAACTCCGTCGGCATCGAAATCGTTCACCCGGGGTTCCGCGCGCGGCCTGACGGCAGCCGTGAGTACCTGCCCTTCCCGAAGGCGCAGATCGACGCGCTGATTCCGCTGGTCAAGGACATCGTCAAACGCCACGCCATCCGCCCCGAGCGCATCCTCGGCCATGCCGAGGTGCTGCCGCAATACAAGGAAGACCCAGGCCCGACCTTCCCCTGGAGGCGCCTGGCCGACGAAGGCATCGGCACCTGGCCCGATGCGGCGCGCGTGGCCGCCCAGCGCACGCGTTTCGAAGCCGCGCTGCCCGACGTGGCCTGGTTCCAGGAGGCGATGGCCAGGCACGGCTACTTCGTGCCGCGCAGTGGCGTGCTGGATGAGGCCACGCAGCGAGTCATCTCTTCCTTCCAGATGCGCTACCGGCCGGCCAATTTCGACGGCAAGCCTGATGCCGAGACGGCCGCGCTGGTGCATGTGCTGATCACGCCGCCGTGAGCTCGAAGCTCCGGCCGTCCTGTGCGTCATGCCCCGGCCATCCTGAGCCTGTCGAAGGAGGGGCTTCGACAAGCTCAGCCCGAACGGGATGCCCATGAATTCGAATCCAAGTCCACATGAGTGGGTTGGACTGTCGCGCCGCGAATGCCTCGCCGGCGCGGCCCTGCTGCTGGCCGGTTGCGGTGCGGCGCCGCCCAGCACGCTGGCGCCGCCCGAGATGCCGCCGCCGCTGGCGCGCGAGTTCCGCGGCGCCTGGGTCGCCACCGTCGCCAACATCGACTGGCCTAGCGCGCCCGGCCTGCCCGCTGCGCAGCAGCAGGCCGAAGTGCTGCGCATCGTCGAGCGCGCCGCGGCGCTCGGCCTGAACGCGCTGCTGCTGCAAGTGCGGCCCGCCGCCGACGCCCTCTACCCCTCGGCGCTTGAGCCCTGGAGCGAGGTGCTCGGCGGCACCCAAGGCGTGGGCATGGACTACGACCCGCTGGCCTTCTGGGTTGCGCAGGCGCACCGCGTCGGCCTTGAGCTGCACGCCTGGTTCAACCCCTTCCGTGCGCGCCATCCGAGCGCCAAGTCGCCGTTGGCGCCGGGCCATGTCGGCATCGCCCAGCCGTCATGGACCTTGGCCTACGGTGAGCTGCTCTGGCTCGACCCCGGCGAGCCGGCCGTGCAGGCCCACACCCTGGCCGTGGTGGCCGACGTGGTGCGCCGCTATGACATTGACGGTGTCCACATCGACGACTACTTCTACCCCTACCCGGTGACGCAGGACGGGCGCGAGATGCCCTTCCCCGACGACGCCTCGTGGCAGCGCGCTCTGGCCGCCGGCAACACCCTGGCGCGCGACGACTGGCGCCGCGCCAACGTCGACCGCTTCGTGCGCACGCTCTGCGAACGCGTGCATGCCCTCAAGCCCTGGCTGCGCGTGGGCGTGAGCCCCTTCGGCCTGCCGCGAGGGGAGCGCCGCCCCAGCAGCATCACCGGCTTCGACCCCTACGCCAAGCTGTTCGCCGACGCCGAGCGCTGGCTGCACGAAGGCTGGCTCGACTACGCCGCGCCGCAGCTCTACTGGCCCCTGGCCAGCCCCGGCCAACCCTTCGCTGAATTGCTCGCGCTGTGGGTGCGTGACAACCCGCGCGGCCGCCACCTGTGGCCGGGCCTGTTCACCAGTTCGGTGGCGCGCACGCCGCGCCACTGGCCGGCCGACGAGGTACTGAACCAGATCGCGCATCTGCGTGCGCAGCCCGCAGGCGCATCGAGCGGCCACATCCACTTCAGCATGGTCGCGTTGCTGGACGACCGTGGCGGCGTCGGTGCCCGGGTGCAGGCAGCCAACACCGAGCCCGCCCTGGTGCCGGCCACGCCCTGGCTCGGCGCCGTGGCGCCGGCCGCGCCGAGCCTGCTGCGCGCAGGCGGGCAACTCACCCTCAGTGCGGCACCGGGCGAGCCGGCGCAGTGGTTCGCGCTCTGGCGCCGCCAGGGTGGCCGCTGGCGCTTCGCACTGCAGCCGGCCAATGCGCCGCTGCAGTTGATCGCGCCGGGCGAGCGCCTCGCCGCCGTGGTCGCCAGCAGCATCGGCCGCACCGGCTTGGAGAGCCCGGCGCTGGCCCTGCGCCTGATGGCCGATGATTGAGCCGATGGCCAAGCCCGCTCCCGCCCCGCTCAACACCGAAGCCGCTGACGCGCGCCACCCCGAGCTCGACCGCTACGACACGCCCGCGCTGGTGGCTGCGTTTGCCGA
The DNA here is from genome assembly GCA_031403815.1 of Burkholderiales bacterium. GTDB lineage: Bacteria > Pseudomonadota > Gammaproteobacteria > Burkholderiales > Burkholderiaceae_C > CADEEN01. Next base: position 5,293 of record JANNGJ010000291.1, read on the forward strand.
CGACCAGCAAGGCGCCGTCGCGGCGGTGCAGGCCGCCGGCCCCGACCTGGCGCGCGCCGTGGATGCCGCTGTGCCGCGCATCGCCGCCGGCGGGCGCCTGATCTACATCGGCGCCGGCACCAGCGGGCGCCTGGGCGTGCTCGACAGCGTCGAGCTGAACCCGACCTTCTCCTGGCCGCGCGAACGCGCACGCGCCTTGATGGCCGGCGGAGATTCGGCCATGTACGTGGCCGTCGAAGGCGCCGAAGACGACGGCCCGCAGGGCAGCGTCGACCTGCACCGCCTGGGCCCGACCGAGAACGACGTCGTGCTGCTGATCGCCGCCTCGGGCGCCACGCCCTATGTGCTCGGCGCCTTGCAGGCCGCACGCGCCAGCGGTGCGCTCACCATCGGCATCGCCAACAACCCCGGCTCGCCGCTGGCCGCCTTTGCCGAGATCGGCATCACCCTGGACACCGGCGCCGAAGTCATCTCGGGCAGCACGCGCCTGAAAGCTGGCACGGCGCAGAAGATCGCGCTCAACACGTTTTCGAGCGCGCTGATGGTGCGCCTGCACAAGGTCTACGGCAACTTGATGGTCGACCTGCGCGCCACCAACGCCAAGCTGCTGCGCCGCGCCCAGCGCCTGACGATGGACGCCACCGGTTGCAGCGCCGATGACGCCGAGCGCACCCTGCAAGCCTGCGACTACCGCATCAAGGTCGCCATCGTGGCGCTCAAGCGCGGCATCGACACGCGCCGCGCCGACCGCCTGCTGCAAGCGCATGGCGGCAGCGTGCACGGCGCCCTCGACGCGCCGCTGCCGTGAGCCCCGCCGCGCCCCGCTCGCTCGCGCTCGACGCGCTGCGTGGCGGCGCGGTGGCGCTGATGATCCTGGTCAACAACCCGGGCAGTTGGCAGCACCTGTTTGCGCCGCTGGCGCACGCGCCCTGGCGCGGTTGCACGCGGACCGACCTGGTGTTTCCCTTCTTCCTGTTCGCCGTCGGCGCCTCGCTGGCCTTCGCGCTGCCGCAGACGGGTGCCGACTTCTGGCCCCGGATGACGAAGCGCGCGGCGCTGCTCTTCGCCATTGGCCTGTTCCTCAACGCCAGCCCCTTCGTGCGTTGGAGCGCCGAGGGCGAACTGGTGCTGCGCAGCGCCGAGACCCTGCGCATCATGGGCCTGTTGTAGCGCATCGCCTTGGCCTATTTCTGCGCCGCCGTGGTGGTGCGCTTTTTCGGTGCGCGCGGCGCACTGCGCACTGCCGCCGTGCTACTGCTGGGCTACTGGGCGGCGTGTGTGGCCTTCGGTGGCGCCGACCCGCACAACCTCGAAGGCTTTTTCGGCGCGGCCGTTGACCGCGCCCTGCTCGGCCCGGCCCACCTGTACCAGGGCGAGGGCGCAGCCTTTGACCCCGAGGGCCTGGCCAGCACCGTGCCGGCCGTGGCCCAGGTCTTGCTCGGCCATGCGGCGGGGCGCGTGCTCGCCCGCCCGCCGCCCGATGCCGCCTTGGTGGCGCGGCTGTTCACCGTGGCGTGTGGCTTGTTGTTGCTGGGGACTGCGTGGCAGTTGTCGATGTCATTGAACAAGAAGCTCTGGACCCGCAGCTACGTGCTGCACACCAGCGGCTTGGCCCTGGCCGCCCTGGTGGCCTTGGCGCTGCGGCTGGACCAGAGCCGAACCTACATCCACGTCTGAGCGTCGCGCGCGCTGTTGCGTGCGTGCCCTCCCCAGGCTTTCACCGATTGGCCGGTGTGTTCGTGCGGGGCTAAGGTCGTCACCAAACGTCATAAACCAAAGCCTCGAAAGGCAAGAGGAACGTCATGAAATTGAAGTCGCTGGCTCAGGGCCTGGTCATCGCGGGTCTCGCATCGCATGTGCTGGCGCAAGACGCGCAGCGCATCGAGATCACCGGGTCCAGCATCAAACGCATTCAGGCCGAGGGGGCGCTGCCGGTGCAAGTGATTCGTGCGGCTGACATCGAGCGTCAGGGCATTACCAACGCGGGGGAGTTGGTCGCCATCCTGGCATCCAACGGCAACGGCGTCGACAACATGGTGTCCAACCAGGGCGGCGATTTCCTCAACAGCCTGCTGTTCTCCGGCCGCGGTGCCAACAACGGATCGGCGGGCGTATCGCTGCGCGGCCTCGGCGCTCAGAACACGCTGGTGCTGCTGAATGGCCGACGGATTTCCACCCACGGGCTGAACGGCAAGTCGGTGGACTTGAACACGATCCCCCTCTCGGCCATCGACCGAATCGAGATCCTCAAGGACGGGGCCTCGGCGATCTACGGTACCGATGCGATCGGGGGGGTGATGAACTTCATCCTCAAGCGCAGCTACTCGGGGCTGGAGCTGAGTGGCTTCGTCGACTTCACGCAGGACGGCGGCGGTGACATCGCCAAGGGCAGCGTGCTCTACGGTATAGGCAATCTCGACAGCCAGGGCTTCAACCTGATGGCCAGCCTGTCCTTTGACACCAACTCTCGGCTGCGCGGCGCGCAGCGCGACTTTCACAACGGCTACCAGCCTGAGCGAGGCCTGGCACCCGACACCACTGGCACGCCCTATGCCAACGTCGCCCAGGCGGCGGGTACCGCACTCGGCACCCGCGTGACCACCTACCCGGGCTTTCCGAATGGCTCCTACAACCGGGTGAACCTGCTGGCACTTCAGGGGCGCTGCAATGCGCTGCCGAACCAGTACGCCTACCGGGGTTCAGTCACCGGCTTCCTCAACGCCGAAGTGGCCTGCGTGTATGACTACGGCAAGGACTGGAGCTTGATGCAGCCGGCAGACCGCATCAATCTGGTATCGCGCGGCACGCTGCGGCTGGGCACAGACCACACGGCCTTCGTCGAGGTGGTGGCGACACAAACCAAGTCAGCGGTCGAGTACACGGCCAACCAGATCACCACCGCCGCGCGCGGTGCCAACTACCCGGCCTTCATCGTCAACGCCCAGGGCCAGACGGTGCGAGCACCCTACTACCCGCTTGACCTGGCGGCGGCGCTGAATGCCGTGACGCCTGGCAAGTTCAATACCGCGCTGCCGGTGCGCATTCGCTGGCGCTGCCTCGATTGCGGACCGCGCCAACAAGACACAACCTCCGAGGCCTACCGCGCACTCTTCGGGCTGGAAGGCTTGGCCTTGGGCTGGGACTACAAGTTCGGCCTGTCGACCGCGCGCAGTACCGCGGAGACGATCCTGGGCGACGGCAACCTGGTCGAGGCGAGGTTCAAGGCGGCGATGGACACCGGCCTGATCAACCCTTTCCTGCTGCCGGGCCAACAACAGACGCCTGAGGCCATGGCGCTGATCAACGGCGCCAAGGCCATCGGTCGCAAGCTCTATGGCGGTGAAGCGACCGTTCGCCAGATCGACGGCACGGTGTCCAGGGAGCTGTTCAAACTGCCAGCGGGCCCACTGGCGGCGGCGTTCGGCTTCGACATTCGCAAGGAGTCTTTCGAGTTCCGTGATGACCAGTCGCCTGCAGGCGAAGCCATCATCGGGGCGGGGTCGCCGGCATCGTTGCCTAAGGTGGATCGGGACATCAAGGCCGTGTTCGCGGAGTTGAGCGTTCCGATCATCAAGAACCTGGAGGCCCAGCTCGCGGTGCGGCATGACCGCTACAGCGACTTTGGTTCGACCACCAACCCGAAAGTCGCTCTGGCTTGGCGGCCGACGCCGCAACTGCTGCTGCGCGGCTCCTACAACACCGGCTTCCATGCGCCGGATGTTGGCCCGCTGTACGAGGGCGCGAACAGTGGTCAGTTCAACAGCGATGTCAATGACCCGGCTGCCAACTGCGCCGTGCCTGCGCCGGACCCCGCGTTCTGCGGTATCCGACCGGCCACGGCCTCAGGTGGCAACCCAAACCTCAAGCCTGAGAAGTCCAAGCAGTGGTCGATTGGTTTCGTCGTCTCGCCCACCGACTGGTTCTCCGGCAGCGTGGACCTGTTCGATGTCGAAGTCTCGGATCGCATCTCCAACCGCACACCCCAAGAGGTGATCGACAACAACCTGTCGCAGTTCATCCTGCGCAACCCTGACGGCACCATCAATCTGGTGCGCGGGGGCTGGATCAACGTGGCGGGCGACAAGGTGCGAGGCGCCGACATCAACCTGTCGTTCAACCACAAGAACGCTTTCGGACGCTGGACCGCCGGCCTGGACGGCACCTACCTGAGCAGCTACAAGACGCGCAAATCCGACAATGAAGCGGCGAGCGAACGCGTCGGCGAATTCGGCGACTTCGACTACCTGTGGGACCTGAAGCTGCGCTGGAAGCACACCGCGACGGTGTCTCTGGTCCGCGGTGATTGGACGACGACGCTGACGCAGGTGCACAGCGCCGGCTACAAGGCCGAGGTCGATGGCTTCGGCAGCGGCGTGGTACCGCCGAACTACCCGACCAAGATCAAGTCGTACACGCTGTACAACCTGTCGGCAAGTTATGCGATGGCCAAGGGCACCACGCTGACGCTGGGGGTCAAGAACCTGTTTGACACCGAGCCGTCGTTCTCGGCACACAACGTCGACAACGTGGCGGGCGCGGGCTGGGACGCTCGCGTGGGTGACCCGCGCGGGCGCGCGTTCAACGTGCGCCTGACACACAAGTTCTACTAGGCGCCCAAAGCTGCCACCATCGCGGGGTCCGTCGTGACCCCGCTTTTCTTTGTCCCGTGTTCACCTTCCTCCTCAAACGCCTCGCCCTGCTGCTGCCGACCTTCATCGGCATCACGCTGGTGGCGTTTTTCCTGATCCGCCTGGTCCCCGGTGACCCGATCGAGGTGATGGTGGGCGAGCGCCGGCTCGACCCCGAGGCGCATGCGCGCCTGGTGCAGCAGATGGGCTTGGACCGGCCGCTGTGGGTGCAGTACGGCAGCTACCTTAAGCAGACGCTGACGGGCAACCTCGGCACCTCGATCGTCTCGCGCGAGCCGGTGTCGATGGAGTTCGCGGCGCTGTTCCCGGCCACCGTCGAGTTGGCCTTGTGTGCGCTGCTGTTGGCACTGGTGGTGGGCCTGGCGCTCGGTGCCGTGGCGGCTTTGAAGCGCGGCAGCCTGGTCGATCAGGGCGTGATGGGCCTGGCGACGGTCGGCTACTCGATGCCGATCTTCTGGTGGGGGCTGATGCTGATCATGCTGTTCTCCGTCGATCTCGGCTGGACACCAGTGTCGGGGCGCATCGCGATCGAGTACGACATCACCACCCGCACTGGCTTCATGTTGATCGACAGCGTGTTGTCGGGTCAGGTCGGCGCGTTCGTGTCGGCGCTGCGCCACTTGGTGCTGCCCGCGCTGGTGCTGGGCACGGTGCCGATGGCGGTGATTGCGCGCATGACACGCTCCTCGCTTCTAGAGGTGCTGCGCGAGGACTACATGCGCACTGCGCGTGCCAAGGGCCTGTCTCCCCTGCGCGTGGTGGTCGTGCACGGCCTGCGCAATGCGCTGATCCCCGTCATCACCGTCGTCGGCCTGCAAACCGGCGCCCTGCTCGGCGGCGCGGTGCTGACTGAGACCATCTTTTCCTGGCCTGGCATCGGCAAGTGGCTGATCGACTCCATCGCGCGGCGCGACTACCCCGTCGTGCAGGCCGGCATCCTCATCTCGGCGCTGATCTTCATCGTGGCCAATCTGCTGGTGGATGTGCTCTACGGCGTGGCCGACCCGCGCATCCGCGAACCATGAACCCCGCCGCCCCTCCCGTTCAGGCTGAGCCTGCCGAAGCCCAGCCCCCCCCCGGTCCCCTGGAGGAGTTCTGGCAGGGCTTCGCCGCCAACCGCGGTGCGCTCGCCGCCTTGGTCGTGTTGGCGCTGATCCTCTTCGGCGCACTCTTCGCACCCTGGCTGGCGCCGCACGATCCGATCGAGCAGTTCCGCCAGCACATGCTCACGCCGCCGCTGTGGCAAGCAGGCGGCTTGGCGACCTACCCACTCGGCACGGATGAGCTCGGCCGCTGCATCCTGTCGCGTCTGCTGTTCGGCGCGCGCATCTCGCTGACCATCGGCGCACTGTCGGTGCTGATGTCGATGATCCCCGGCGTGATGCTCGGCCTGCTCGCCGCGTTTCATGAGAAGACCCTGTCGCCGCCGATCATGCGGGCGATGGACGTGCTGCTGGCGCTGCCGGGCATCCTGCTGGCCATCTGCATCATCACCATCCTCGGCCCCGGCCTGGTCAATACGATGATCGCGATCGCCGTCGGCGCACTGCCCGGCTACACGCGCCTGGCACGCGGCGCGGCGCTCGCCGAGGCGCACAAGGAGTACGTCACCGCCAGCCGCGTCGCCGGTGCCAGCACCTTGCGCCTGATGTTCGTTACCGTGTTGCCGAACTGCCTGGCACCGCTGATCGTCAACGCGACGCTGTGTTTTTCTTCGGCGGTGCTGGAGACGGCGGCGCTGGGTTTCCTCGGCCTGGGCGTGCCGGCACCGTTGCCGGAGTGGGGCACGATGCTGGCCTCGGCGCGCGACTACATCGCGCGCGCGCCCTGGGTCGTCACGATGCCGGGGCTGGCGATCCTGATATCGGTGCTGGCGATCAACCTGGTGGGCGATGGCTTGCGCGACGCGCTCGACCCGAAACTGAAACGGGCGCAGTGATGACCGCTTTGCTCGAAGTGCGCAACCTGCGCGTCGATTTCGGCGGCTTCCCGGCCGTCGATGGCGTTGACTTCAGCGTCGATCGCGGCGAAGTGCTGGGCATCGTCGGCGAATCGGGCTCGGGCAAATCGGTGACCATGCTGGCGGTGCTGGGCCTGATCGACGAACCCGGCCGCGTCAGCGCCGACGCGCTGCGCTTCGATGGCCGCGACCTGTTGGCGATGAAGGCGCGCGAGCGCCGCCACATCGTCGGCAAAGACATCGCCATCGTGTTCCAGGACGCACTGGCCAGCCTGAACCCGGCCTACACGGTGGGCTTTCAGATCGGCGAGGTGCTCGAAGCGCACCTGGGGTTCAAGGGCGACGCACAGCGCTACCGCGTCATCGAATTGCTAGAACAGGTCGAGATGCCCGACGCCAAGCACCGCATCGACGCCTACCCGCACCAGTTGTCGGGCGGCATGAACCAGCGCGTGGGCATTGCGATGGCGCTGGCCTGCAACCCGCGCCTGCTGATCGCCGACGAGCCAACCACCGCGCTGGACGTGACGATCCAGGCCCAGATCATGGCCCTGCTGGCGCGGCTGCAACGCGAGCGCGAGATGGCCCTGGTGCTGATCACGCATGACCTGGCGCTCGTCGCCGAGTACGCCCAGCGCGTCGCCGTGATGTACGCCGGCCAGGTGCTCGAAACCGCGCCCGTGCCGGGCCTCTTCGACGCGCCGCAGCACCCGTACACCGCGGCGCTGCTGGCCGCACTGCCCGAACACAACCGCGGCGCGCGCCGGCTCGATGCCTTGCCCGGCATCGTGCCCGGCCGCTTCGACCGCCCGCGCGGCTGCCTGCTCGCGCCGCGTTGCCCGAAGGTGCAATCGCGCTGCCACGCCGAGCGGCCGGCATTGATCGACGGCGTGCGTTGTTTCTTTGCGCTGCAAACACCATGAACAACATTCCGTTTGGGCTGAGCCTGTCGAAGCCCATGCTGCACTTCGACAGGCTCAGTGCGAACGGGAACGGGCGGGCCTACGTGTGACCACGCCCCTGCTCGAAGCCGACGCCCTCACCCGCCACTACCGCGTCAGCCGCGGCCTGCTGCGCGGCCACGCCACCGTGCGTGCGCTTGACGGTGTTTCGTTCACGCTGCAAGCCAAGCGCACGCTGGCGGTGGTGGGCGAATCGGGCTGCGGCAAATCGACGCTGGCACGCCAGCTCACGTTGATCGAGCCCGCCACTTCGGGCGCGCTGCGCATCGAAGGCACCGATGTCGCGCACGCTGACAAGGCGACCAAGGCCGCGATGCGCCCGCGCGTGCAGATGGTGTTCCAGAACCCCTACGCCTCGCTCAACCCGCGCCAGACGATTGCCACCACCCTGGCCGAGCCGCTGAAGCTCAACACGGCGCTGACGAGCGCCGAGCGCGGCGAGCGCATCGGGGCCATCGCCCAGCGTGTTGGCCTGCGCGCCGAGCACCTCACACGCTACCCGCACATGTTCTCCGGCGGCCAGCGCCAGCGCGTGGCGATTGCGCGGGCCATGATCCTGGAGCCCAAGATCGTCGTTGCCGACGAGCCGGTATCGGCCCTCGATGTCTCGATCCAGGCCCAGATCCTCAACCTCTTCATGGACCTGCAAGACGAATTCGGTACCGGCTTCGTCTTCATCTCGCACAACCTGGCGGTGGTCGAGCATGTGGCGCACGACGTGCTGGTGATGTACCTCGGCCGCGTCGTCGAGCGCGGCGACAAGGCCCGCCTGTTTGCACGCCCGCTGCATCCCTACACGCAGGCCCTGATGAGCGCCACGCCGGCCCTGCGCGCGGCCGATCGGCGCGTGCGCATAGCGGTGGTGGGCGAGCCGCCGAGCCCGCTGGCGCCGCCCGACGGCTGCGCGTTTCGTTCGCGCTGCGCGCTCGCAGTCGCGCGCTGCGCGGATGAAGTGCCGCTGCTGCGCGAGGTCGATGGGCGCGGCGTCGCCTGCCACGTCGCATGACGCACGATCATCTTGCCCAAGCCCTGCTGCGCGCTGTGCGTGCCCAACACTTCGAGGCCACACCCGATGCGATGCGCGGCAGTGCCGCCATTGCGCAATTCCCGAGCCTCGACCTCGCGCTGATTGCCTTCCCGCAGCACGCGCCGCCCGTGTGGGCCAACGTGCTGTTCTCGCGCGAGCATCCGCAAGGCCGAGTGGCCGCGTTCGCACCCGCTGCGGGTGCGGTGCAAAACATCGCCTATCTGGCCGACCGCACCGATGCGCAAGGGCGCTCCGAGGGGTGGCTGCCCGATGCCGATTGGTCGCGCTTGCACTTTGAGTCACTTGCCGGCAACGGGCCGCATCGATTCGTCGCGCCCTACCCGGCCTCCTTGGTCAAGTTGATGGTGGCGGTGGGCGCTGCACGCCTGGTCGATGCCGGCGCGTGTGCGTGGCAAACAGCGTTGCCGTATGCCGGCCGCAAACGCGCCGTCGCAGAGTGGGCCGAAGACATGATCGTCTTCAGTTGCAACGACTCGACCTCGGCCCTCGTTGCGCTGCTCCACGCACAGGGCGCCATCGTGTGGGCGGGCGACGGTCAGGGCACGCGCGAAGTGCACAACGCCCTGCACGACGCCTTCGCGGCGCAGGGCCTGGCCACCCTGCGCCTGGCCGATACGCGCGCCGATGGCGGTTGGGGCAATGCGGCCGGCGCCGGCGTCGGCCACTTGCAGATGACGGCCTGGGACAGCGCGCGCCTGTGCTGGCTGCTCGATGCCGACGCGCCGCCCGCGCCCTGGCTCGCGCCCGGCACGCCGGCCTTGCTCAGTGACGCCAGCCGCGCGCGCCTGCGCACCTGGCTCGACGACCAGGCTCTGCATGAAATCCTCTCCAGCACCGCCTTGAGCGGCGTGCCCGGCTGCGTGCCCGGCCTGCCCGCCGCGCTACCCGCGCGCTGGATCGGCGCCGATGGCAGCGTGCGCGCCGGCAATGAAGCCGCCTACCCGGCCGATGTGCGCCCCGCAACGCAGCGCGCCGAAGTTCACTTCGCTCACAAGACCGGCACCACCGAGAACTACGCCTCCGACGCCGGCATCGTGCGCGGCATCGCGCCGCACCGGCGCCACTACATCGTCGCGCTCATCACGAACCTGGGCACGCGTTATGCGCCGGGCGAACCTTGCGCCACCACTTGGCGCCTGCCTGCACTCGGTGCCGCGATCGATGCCGCGATCAAACCCTGGCTCGAAACCACCGCATGAAAACGCCCTACCGCCACCTGCGCCGCGGCGATGTCGTCGCGGTGATCGCGCCCGCCGGCTCGTGCGCGCCCGAACGCGTTGCGCTGGTGCCGCCACTGTTCGAACGCTTCGGCCTGCACGCGCGCCTGTACCCGAGCTGCCACGCGCACCACCCGCAGCATGATTTCCTGGCCGGGGACGATGCGACGCGCCTGGCTGATGTGCACGCCGCCTTTGCCGATGCCAGCATTGCAGCCGTGTTCTGCCTGCGCGGCGGCTGGGGCAGCGCGCGCCTGCTCGATCAGATCGACACGGCCCTGCTGCGCGCGAACCCGAAGCCGTTGATCGGCTTCAGCGACATCACCGCGCTGCACGCCTTGTTGGTGCGCGAAGGCGGCATCGGCCTGCATGCACCAATGCCGGGTTCCAACCTGGTGCTCGAAGGCAATGAAGATGATGCCCAGGCATTGTTTGAGCTGCTGATGCAGCCGCTGCCGGCCGACCACTGCTTCGCGCCCCCGCTCGCCGTCGACGCTTGGCGCGTGCCGGGCCGCGCCAGTGGCCGCCTCATCGGGGGCAACCTCAGCATCGTCGCCTCCTTGCTCGGTACCCCCTGGGCCTGGCCCAGCGAAGGCGCGATCCTGTTCCTCGAAGATGTTTCGGAAGCGCTGTACCGCGTCGATCGCCTGCTGACGCAGTTGCGACACGCGGGCGTGTTGCAGGGCGCGCGCGGCTTCCTGCTCGGCAGCTTCACCGAAGATGCCGACCCGGTGGCCGTGCTGCGCGAGCACCTGGCCGGCCTGGGCAAACCGCTGCTCGCCGGCTGGCCGGCAGGGCACGCCATCCCCAACCGCGCCCTGCCGCTGGGCGCGATGGTCACGCTCGATGCCGGTGCCGGCACTCTGCGGCTCGACGAGGATGTGCTCGCGTGAGCCGCAGGGCCGCTCCCAAGGCGAACACCGCAGCGCACTGCGCGCAGGTTGCCTGATGACCCCCTGGCGCTGGGTGCCCAGCCTGTACTTCGCCCAGGGCATCCCGTACGTCGTCGTGATGACGCTGTCGGTGGTGATGTACAAGAACCTCGAGGTCAGCACTTGAGAGGACGGTTCCTGCTTCTGCCAATTTGCGTGAATACACCCACATGGAGCCAGGTGCAGTTGGTGTGGCGGCGCGGTAGGCAATATCTGCCGAGGCATCTTTCTTCGTCGTTTCCACGACGAGCAGGTAGCCAACGCCAGATTTGAGCTCGACTGCTTTGTCAAATTTTACAGAAAATGGCAGGTCTGCTGGGATCT
>JANNGJ010000292.1:0-5297 GCA_031403815.1 Burkholderiales bacterium
TTGCCGTCGGCGTCGACGGTGTCGTGTACTTCCGTTATGCCAACCCGGGCACCGGCCGCGATCGCTGGCCCTTCAACGCGCCGCAGTACCTGTTGCTCAACATCGCCATCGGCGGCGACCTGGGCGGCAGCATCGACGACACCATCTTCCCGGTGACGATGGAAATCGACCATGTGCGCGTGTACCAGGCTCCGCGCTGAGCGAGCGCCGCAATGACGCACACCAGTTCGCTCGAAGCCGACGGCTTCCACCTCACCGGCTTCAACGAGGCGCGACCGTTCTCGAGCTTCCTGCCCGGCATTGCCGGCGAGTACGGCAAGCCGCTGTGGGTCTTCTACGCCAATCGGGGGCAGTGCATCTCGAGCTTCGGCGTGCGCGACCGCAACAGCGCGATGCTCGAGTTCCATCCTGCCAACAAGGCCTACGTGTTGACGCCGCTGCTCGGCTTTCGCACCTTCATCCGGATGACTGCGGCCGGCGCCACAACGCTGCATGAGCCCTTCCTGACCCAGCCCGCCGCCGGCGTGACACAGCGCCTGTGCGTGCGCGCGGAAGAGATCGAGATCGAGGAGACGCACCCGGCTCTGGGCCTGCGCATGCGCGTCGTCTACTTCACGCTGCCGAACCAGAGCCTGCCTGCGCTGGTGCGCCAGGTCACGCTGGAGAACATCGGCCCGCGGGCCATCCAGGCCGACGTGCTCGACGGCCTGCCGCAGATCGTGCCGTATGGACTGGAAGAAAAGCTGCTCAAGCAGATGTCGCGCACGATGGAGGCCTTCGCCGAGGTGCGCCACGTCGAAGAGGCCCTGCCCTTCTTCAAACTCAAGAGCGAGCCTTCCGACAAGCCCGAAGTGAAGTGGATCAAGGGTGGCTTCTTCGCCTTCACGCTGCGCGATGGCCAGGCCGTGCCGGTGATCGCCGACCCCGATCTCGTGTTCGGCTCGGACACCAGCTTGCGCACGCCGCTGCCCTTCGCGCGCGGCGAGCGCCCGGACCCCTTGGCCGCGCGGCGCGAGACGCTGACCGGATGCGCCTTTGCCAGCCTGTCGCTGGCGCTCGAACCTGGCGCGACGACGGGCTGGACTTCGTACTACGGCCAATCGGGCGATTGGGAAGCCGCGCGCACGTTCAGGGAGCGTGTGGCCGAGGATGGGTTGTACGTCAGCCGCAAGCGCAACGAGAACACGGCGCTGATCGCAGCACTGGGTTCGCGCTTCGCCCTGATCGCCGGCCCGGCGCAGCTCGACCCGTACACGCGCCAGGCCTTCCTGGACAACACACTGCGCGGTGGTCAGCCGGTCGTCATCGAGGGACCGCGGGGCCCGCGCGTCTTCCACACCTTCACGCGCAAGCATGGCGACATGGAGCGCGACTACAACGTGTTCGAAGTCGCACCGACCTACTGGTCGCAGGGCAACGCCAACTTTCGCGACGTGAACCAGAACCGCCGCTCGGAGAACTTCATCTTCCCGGCGGTCGATGCCTCGAACATCGAAACCTTCTTCGGCCTGATCCAGCTCGACGGCAACAACCCACTCGTCATCCAGGCGGAAAAATTCTGCGTGCCGCCGCAGCAGTTGCCGCTGCTGTGGCAAGACTGGCCCGCCGGCAACACGCCCGCGTGGCAGGCCTTCCTGGCCCTGCCCTTCAGCCCGGGGCAATTGCAGGAAGCGCTGGTCGAGGCCTACGTCACGCCGCAAATGGCCCGGCCCTGGTTCGACCGCATCCTGGGCCGGGCCGACAAGATCCAAGGCGCCGCCCACGGCGAGGGCTACTGGGTCGACCACTGGATCTACAACCTCGACTTGATCGACAGCTATGCCGCGCTCTACCCAGACCGGCTGCGCGCCTTGCTGGTCGAACGCGCCGACTTCAGCACCTTCGACAACGACCACATCGTGCAGCCGCGCGACAAGAAGTACGTGCTTCGTAAAGACGGCTCGGTTCGCCAGCTGCACGCCGTGGTCCAGGACGCTGAGAAGACCCGCCTGATCGCGCAGCGCAACGTGCAAGCGCATGCGGTGAGAGCGGCGCATGGCCTGGGCCCCATCTACCGCACCACGCTCCTGGCCAAGACGCTGAGCCTGCTGGCCGTCAAGGCCACGCTGTTCGACCCTGGCGGCATCGGCCTGGAGATGGAAGCCGAGAAGCCGGGCTGGTGCGACGCCCTCAACGGCCTGCCGGGCCTGGTCGGTTCCTCGACGCACGAGGCCTTTGCGCTGCAGCGCTGGGTGGCCTTCGCACGGCGTGCGGTGCAAGACCATCTGGCGCCCGACGCAGCCCTGAAGCTGGCAGTGGAAGTGGCCGAGCTGCTGCGCTCCGTGACTGAGATTCTTGGGCGCGCCGATGCGCAGGATTTCTTCCCGACCTGGCAGCTGTTGGCGACGCGGCGCGAAGCCTTTCGCGCCGAGATCCGCCTCGGTGTGTCGGGCGACGAGGCCCCGCTGCCCGCCACCGAGGTGCTGCAATTCCTGGACGCTGTCGACCGGGTGCTGGCGCGCGGCCTGGCCCGCGCCGTCGACGCGAATGGCCTGCCGGTCAGCTATTACACGCACGAGATTGCCGAGCACGACATCCTGCCCGCCCAGGCGCGGCAGGCGGAAGGCGAGCCCGTCGCAGTGCACGTGCAGGCGCGGCGCTTCGTGACCATGCCGGTCGGCGCCTTCCTCGAGGGCGCAGTGCACTCGCTGCGCTCGGGCGCCGGCGGCGCGAAGGCGCAGGCGCTGTACCGCGCGGTGCGCCAGTCATCGCTCTACGACGCCAATCTCGGCATGTACCGAGTCAACGTGCCGCTCGACGCCGAAAGCTTCGAGATCGGGCGCAGCAGGATCTTCTCGCCGGGCTGGCTCGAGAACGAGTCCATCTTCCTGCACATGCACTACAAGTTCATGCTGGAGACGCTGCGCAGCGGTCTGGCGCAGGAGTTCTTCGACGACCTGCAGCGCGGCCTGATCGCCTTCCACGACCCCGCGGTCTATGGCCGCTCGCCGCTGGAAAACTCCTCCTTCATCGCCAGCAGCCGCTTCCCCGATACCAAGGTGCACGGCGTCGGCTTCGTGGCCCGTCTGAGTGGCGCGACGGCCGAATGGATCAGCATGGTGCTGCACATGGGCCTGGGTGCGGCGCCCTTCCGCTTGGTCGACGGCGCGCTGCGCTTCGAGCCGCGGCCGGTGCTGGCCGATTGGCTGTTCACGACTGCGCCGACATCGGGCTTCGGCCTCGACAGCTTCGGCTTCAAGCTGTTCGGTCAGACATGGGTCGTGTACGACAACCCGAAACGCCGCGCGACCTTCGGCCCGGATGCGGTCGCGCCGGTCTCGTTCGAGTTGCACTTCGCTGACGGCTGCCGCGCGACGCATACGGGAGCTTGGTTGCCCGAGGCACTGGCCTTGGCCCTGCGCGACGGCCAGTTGCACAGCCTGGTGGTCAGGCTCGAGTGAGCGCGAGCAGCGTGGGGGCGCAACGGCGAGCGGCTCAGGCGACGCGCAGGCTACCGTGTCTGCTGGTACACACGCACGTGATCGATCTCCATGCGCACCGGAAAGATGCTGTCGTCGATGGCGCCACCCAGATCGCCGCCGATGGCGATGTTGAGGATCAGCAACTGGGGTGCGTCGAACGGCCACTGGTTCTTGCCAGTGCCCGCGTTCGTGTAGGTGAAGTGCGTCTGGCCATCGATACCGAAGCGGATCTGCTGCGCGGTCCAATCCATCTGGTAGGTGTGGAAGGCCGTGCAGGCGTCGAGCACCTCGGTCGTTGCACCCGAGCCGTTGCCGCCACTGCCGGAACTTGTGTGAACGGTGCTGAAGACCTTGGTCGGCTCCCGGCCCACCTGTTCCGCGATGTCGAGCTCACCGCCTGCCGGCCAGACGATCGCGCTGTTGAGCATCCAGATCGCCGGCCAGGTGCCCTTGCCGCAAGGCAGCTTGGCGCGAATCTCGAAGTAGCCGTAGGTCCACTCGGCCTTGCCGGCCGTCAGCAAGCGGGCCGAGGTGTAGCGCTGGCCGCCCCAGTCCGGCGCAGTGGGCCGCTGCTCCTTGCGCGCGGTGATCACCAGCTTGCCGTCGAGCACTTGCGCGTTCTCTGCGCGGGGCCCGCTGTAGTACTGCTTCTCGCGGTTGTGCCAGCCCTGCTTGTTCATGCCTGTGTCATGAGCCCACTTGGCCGGATCGGGCAGACCGTTGCTGGAGAACTCGTCTGACCAGACCAGGGCGTAGCCCACAGGGACGCCCAGCGCTTGCGGCGCGTCCCGAGGCAAAGGCGGGGAGACGCTCGCGCAACCGACCAACAGCAGCGCGATCAGGCTGGCCACGTAGTGCCTCATGGTGCGTCTCAAAACGAAATGCTATCGAAGGGCGCGGCGCTCGAGCAGGCGCTGGGCGTCGGCCAGCGCAACGCGGATGTCCTTGCCGCGGTTCAACACCTTGTCGAGTTCGGTGAAGACCACCTCGTCGGCGAATCCGTCCTGCTTGTGCACGGGGGTGGCGCCGATGCGGCGCGCCGCGGTACGCCAGAGCAGCCGCGCCTTCTGGCCGGCGAGAAACGGCAAGGGCTCGTCGAAGAACGGGTCGTCATGCGTTTCAAGCAGCGAGGGGAATGCGTCGTAGGACTTGAAAGCCGACAGCTGCCGCCCCGGGTCGAGCGTCAGCAGTTGAATGAACTCCCAGGCCAGCGCCTTGCGGCTGGGCGCTGCCAGGCGGGGCAGGGCGTAGAAGGCGCCGCCGTAGGCCAGGTGGGCACCGGCGGGCAGTTGCGCAGCGCGCCACAGCCCGTGCGTCTGCGGTGCCAACCAGTTGCTGAGCGCGCCGACCAACCAGGCGCCCGACAGCTCAGTGGCCAAGGTGCCGCGTTTGAATCCCTCCACCCACTCGTTCGACCAAGGGCTGACACGCGCATCGATCTTCTGTTGCCTGACCTGGCGCGCGAGCTCGAACGCCCGCACGAAGCGATCCGAGGTGACGAGCACGCGCGAATCCTGGTCGAAGTAGAGCCCTTCACCCGGCTTCAGGCCGGTGCGGATGACGATGCCCGCGACCTGACCCGCATCGGCAATCAGGTAGGCGCCGGTGACGGCCTTGATGCGGATGCCGGCTTGCAGATAACTGCTCCAGGACTGCGTCAGCTCTGCTTCGGCGACGCCGGCCCGGGCCAGGATATCGGCGCGGTACAGCATCGTGCCCGGCCCGATGTCGGCCGGCATGGCCACCACGGCTCCGGCACGCGTCATGGCCTGGTCGTAGGCGTAGGGCACCAGGCGCGAGCGCAGCCGGTCGATGCGGTAGGGCTCGCCCGTCAGG
>JANNGJ010000293.1:0-3892 GCA_031403815.1 Burkholderiales bacterium
ACGGCCGCCTCGATGCACACCGCCGCGGCCGTACCGGCACGTGCGTCGACCCGGCCCCAGGGCAGTTGATCCAGGCCGTCCGGCAAGCCCGCAGGTTGCCAGACCGGAACGCAGCGCGGCGGACAGGCGGGCCAGTCTTTCGGTGATTCCAGCAGGGCGACAGCCCAGGGCTCCGAGGCCAGCGCCATGGCGCGCCGGATCACGCTGCAATCGCCGACGACGACGCTGCCTTGCGCAGCGTCGCGGCAGAAGGCCTGCACGATGATCTCGGGGCCGATCCCGCACGGGTCCCCCATCGTCAACAACAGGGTGGGCTTGGTGTCCATGGCGCAGATTGTGGGCGCAAGCGTCGGCCACGCCGGGTTGGATGGCCCACGCTGGGCTCGCTCAGGCCGGGTTTGCAATCTCGATGAAGCGATGCTCGAGCCCGAAGCGCGCTGCCACGTGGGCGGCCAGCGCGGGGGCGCCGAAGCACTCCGTGGCATGGTGGCCGCAGGCCAGGAAGGCCACGCCCGTCTCGCGCGCCAGGTGCGCCTGCGGCTCGGAGATCTCCCCGGTCAAGAAGGCGTCGACACCGGCCGCGATGGCCGCCTCGAAGTAGCCCTGCGCGCCGCCGCTGCACCACCCGATGCGCGCCAGCGCGCGGCCGTCCCCAGGCACCACCAGCGGCGCGCGCCCACCCAACGTCGCCTGAACACGCGCCGCCAAGGCGGCCAGCGAGCTGTTGTCGCCCGCGGGCCCGGCGAAGCCAAGGTCCTGTTCACCAAAGCGCGTATCCGCCGCCAGGCCCAGGCGCAAGCCGAGTTGCGCGTTGTTGCCGAGCGTGGGGTGGGCGTCGAGTGGCAGGTGAAAGGCGAACAGGTTGACGCCATGCGCCATCAGGCGCTTGACGCGCTCACCCAGCCAGCCCACCAGGCGCCCGTCCTGGCCACGCCAGAACAAACCATGGTGGACGACGATGGCATCGGCACCGTCGGCAATCGCCGCGTCGATCAAGGCCAAGCTGGCCGTCACCCCCGAGACGATGCGCAGCATCTCGGCGCGACCTTCGACCTGTAAACCGTTCGGCCCATAATCCTTGAAGCGGTCCACCTCCAGCAGCGTGTTGAAGTAAGTCTCGATCTCGTTGCGTGCGTGGGGTGTGGCCATCGAGTCCTCAGCTGTTTCCTATGCGCAGAATTTGGTTGATCTTCTCGCAGGCCGTCACCGTCGCGGTGGCGCTGCTGTTCGTCGTGGCCACCCTCAAGCCTGAATGGCTGGGCCGCTCCCCCGGCCGGATGTTGCCGCAGATCGTGTCCATCGCCACCTCGCCCGAGGCCCCGTCGAGCGCGGCCAGCGCTGCGGCCACAGGCTACCGCAGCGCAGCCCAGCGAGCCGCCCCGGCCGTCGTCAGTATCGTTGCCAGCAAACTCAATCCGCGGCGGCCGCAGGCCGACGACCCCTGGTTCCGCTTCTTCTTCGGCGACCGCAGCCCGCAGGATCAGCCGCAACGCGGCCTGGGTTCGGGCGTGATCGTGTCGCCCGAGGGCTACCTGATCACCAACAACCATGTGATCGAAGGCGCCGACGAGATTGAAGTCCAGCTCGCCGATGGCCGCCTGGCCACAGCCAAGCTGGTCGGTACCGACCCCGACAGCGACGTCGCTGTCTTGAAGATCGAACTCGACAGGCTGCCCGCGGTGAGCTTTGCCAACACCGACCAGCTGCAAGTCGGCGACGCCGTGCTGGCCATCGGCAATCCCTTCGGCGTCGGCCAAACCGTCACCGCCGGTATCGTCAGCGCGCTGGGCCGCAATCAGCTCGGCATCAACACCTTCGAGAATTTCATCCAGACTGACGCGGCCATCAACCCGGGCAACTCGGGAGGTGCCCTGGTCGATGCCAGCGGCAACCTGGTCGGTATCAACACGGCCATCTTCTCGCGCAGCGGCGGCAGCCTGGGCATCGGTTTTGCCATTCCCGCCAACACCGCGCGCATGGTGATGGAAAGCCTGATCCGCGACGGCAGCGTCACCCGTGGCTGGATCGGCGTCGAGCCGCGTGATCTGACCGCCGAAATGGCAGAGTCGCTGCGCCTGCCAGTGAAAACCGGTGTGCTGATCACCGGCGTGCTGCAAAACGGCCCGGCGAGCAGCGGCGGTGTGATGCCAGGCGATGTCGTCGTCAAGATCGCCGGCCAGCCCATTGCCAACACGGCCCAATTGTTCAACGCCGTGGCCGGCCTCAAACCCGGCACTGCCGCCACTGTCGCCGTGCAACGCGGCGATCGCGCGCTCGAACTCAAGGTGCTGGTGGCACTGCGACCGCCGCGGTAGTTGGGCCCATCGGCGAAGCGGCTGTGCCGCCCCGCGTTAAGGGGCTACGCCGGCGGCCGGGCTGAGTTGAAAGCGCGCCCTCATTCACCCTCTGCCCTCGACGCAGCCACGGCGCGCCCGGGCCGGTGGTGGTGTGCGGGCGTGAAGCTCCACCTTTAGCCTTCGCGGCTGGCGGTGTGCGGCGGCGGCTCAGTGTGGGGCGGTGAGCAGCACAGGCCTGAGGTCGGCGTGCGCAGCGCGCTTCCAAAGCTGACTCGCCGAAACTGTTCGACCACAGCGAGCAAAGCGAGCGACGGGCCTTTTTCGGCGCGACCTCAGGCCGAGCAGCGCAACGCATTCGCAGCGCAGCGAAGACCGCTCCAGTGTGAGACGCCGCCGCATGCCGTCAGCCGCGACGCGCTGAACGGCAAGCGCAAAGGGGCAGGGAGCGCCGCCAACGGGCCAAAAGCTGACCGCAGTCGTCACCAGCTAGAACGCGGACCAGCCTGAGCGCACGGACTTCACGCAGCTTTCACAGACCGCCAGCTTGACTTCCTAGTCTCTTCGCGCAGCCACGCAATCCTGACGGCACGCCACCCAACCGGTGGTGCAACGCGCGGGAGAGCGCTCATGAACCTGGACTTCCATCTGCTGCGGCCACACTCACCTATTGGGCGTGTGATCCTGGCCATCGCCACCTCGCTGTTCGCGGCGCTGCTGATCGTGGCGTGGTCGCCGGCGCTGGCCAGCGACAGCGACAGCGAGGCGGCGCCGGCCGAGGGCCCGTATTTCCACATTGCCAGCGACGACCCCACGCTGGACCGCCTGCCCTTGAAGTCCACCCGCGTCGAAGCCCGCGTGGCCGGCACCGTGGCCGACGTGCGCGTGACCCAGGTCTATCGCAACGAGGGCTCGCGCACGATCGAAGCGCGCTACATCTTCCCTGGGGGCGCGCAGGCCGCCGTGCACGGCATGACGGTGCGCATCGGCGAGCGCGTGTTGACCGCCACCATCCGCGAGAAACAGCGTGCCCGGGTCGAATACGAGGCGGCGAAGAAGGAAGGCCGCACCGCAGCGCTGCTCGACCAGCATCGCCCCAACGTGTTCCAGATGAACGTGGCCCACATCCTGCCGGGCGACGAAATCCAGGTCGAGCTGCGCTACACCGAGCTGCTGCTGCCGACCGACGGACGCTACCGTTTCGTGTACCCCACCGTGGTCGGGCCGCGCTATCACAACGGCGCGAACAGCGTTAGTTCTGCCGGCGCTGCACCGGCCTTTCCCGCCACGCCGCACCTTCCGGCCGGCCAGCGATCGGCGTCTGCCTTCGACCTGCAACTGCGCTTTGCCTCGCCGCTGCCGGTGCTGGGCGTGACCTCCCCCTCACACCGCATCGAAGTCCAAGGCGAAGCAACGGCGCAAGCCGAAGTCGCGCTCGGCGACGACGGCGACGCCGCCAACAACCGCGACTTCATCCTCGAGTACCGCCTGGCCGGTGCCGCCACCGCGGGGGGCTTGACCCTGTTCAAAGGCGCCGAAGGCGGCGAGAACTTCTTTCTCGCCCTGGTCGAGCCGCCCAGCGCCATCGCAACGGCGCA
>JANNGJ010000294.1:0-6794 GCA_031403815.1 Burkholderiales bacterium
CGCGGCGTCAATGGCTGCGGCCACCGCCGGGCTGATGGATTTGACGATCGCCGTGTCGGTGGCGTCAGACAGCCGCAGCACCGGGCGCGCACGGCGGGCGTTGGCAAAGGTGGGCGCACCCTCGCCATACAGGGCTGCCAATTGATCAGACGTGAGCGCGGTGACCCCCAGGCCCTTGTGCACGGCAATCACCAGCGGCGTGCGGGCATAGCTGATGGCCTGCAGGGGCGCAAGCGCGCGCTCTTTGTCGTTGGGTGCGCGGTTGGAGACAGCGACGTCAATCTTGCCGTCGATCAGCGCCCGGATCCCGCCCGCACTGCCCAGCGCGGGCAGCACCTCGCCGGCAACGCCAGGGTGGGTGCGCAAGAAGGCTTGCAGCAGCAACTGCATGCCGCCGGTGGCGCTGCCGGTGCCGGTGACACGCAGGCGGTCCTGGGCCACGGCGGCCAGGGGGCAGAGCGATGTCAGCGTCACCAGCATCAGGCTCAAGGCCGCGGTACGCCGGGGCAGCAGGTGTTGGATCGAACTCATGGCGAATTCCTCAGGGCGCAGTGAACGACGGGGGCGCCTCAACGGGACGCATACCTGATCGAGCAGCCGCAGGGTTGAACATATCTGCGCCAACACAGGCGCATTGGGAGAGAAGTGATTCATCCTAGGGCCCAAAAACCGCGGTCAGTCGCGGAAAAACGGGGCCTTGGTCGGCTATTTCCGCCCGATCACCCTGATGGGCGAAGCAGTCCGGGTCGGCCAGGGCTTCATGCGCCCGGCCGTGGAATCAAGGCGTCGGGATCAACCGGCCCTGAGCCTGAAGCGCTGCAGCTTGCCGGTCTCGGTGCGGGGCAGCGAGTCGCGAAACTCGACTGCGCGCGGGTACTTGTAGGGCGCCACCGCCTGCTTGACGAAGTCCTGCAGCGTCTTGGCCATCGCGGCGTCACCGACATGGCCCGGCTTGAGAACCACGAAGGCTTTGACGATTTGACCGCGTGCCTCATCCGCCACGCCGATCACGCCGCACTCGGCCACTGCCTCGTGCATCAGCAAGGCGCTCTCGACCTCCGGACCGGCAATGTTGTAGCCGCCGCTGATGATCATGTCGTCGGTGCGCGCCTGGTAGACGAATTGCCCGTCGGTCGGATCGATCAGGTAGGCGTCGCCCGTCAAGTTCCAGCCGTTCTGAACATAGGTCTTCTGGCGCTCGTCGGCGAGGTACTTGCAGCCTGTCGGTCCGCGCACCGCCAGGCGTCCGACCTGGCCCGGCGGCAGCCGCTGCCCTGCGTCGTCGACGACGCAGGCTTCGTAGCCTGGCACCACATAGCCGGTGGCACCGCCGCGGGCCTGCGCTTCGGTGGCGGAGATGAAGATGTGCAGCAGCTCGGTCGAGCCGATGCCGTCGATGAGTTCGATACCCGTGCCGTCCTTCCACAATTTTCGCGTCGCCGCCGGCAAGGCCTCGCCCGCAGACACGCACTTGCGCAGGCTCGAAATATCATGCCCGGCAAGGTGTCCGGCCATCGCCCGGTAGGCCGTCGGCGAGGTGTAGCAAATGGTGGCGCGGTAATGCGCGATGGCCGCCGGCATCGCTTCCGGCGTGGCCTTCTCCACCAACACACTGGCCGCGCCAATGCTCAGCGGGAACAGCAACAAACCGCCCAGACCAAAGGTGAAGGCCAGCGGCGGGCTGCCGATCACACGGTCGTCAGCCTGCGCCCGCAGCACATGCGGCGGCCAGCAGGCGCACGCCGCCATCACGTCGCGATGGAAGTGCAGGGCTGCCTTGGGCTGGCCGGTGGTGCCGGACGTGAAGGCGATGACGCAGGTGTCATCAGCGGCGGTGTCGATGTTGTCGAAGCGCGCTGGCTGGCGCGCCATGGCCGCTTCGAGGCCGTTGCCCACGTCGCCATTGAAGTGCAGCACCTGCGCCAGCGTCGGGCAGTTGGGGCGCGCCAGCAACAACTCCTCGGCCAAGCGGGCATCGACCAGGGCGTGCGTGATTCGAGCCTTGGCAACGATGCCGCTCAGCTCGCCCGCCCGCAGCAGCGGCATGCTGCCCACCGCAATGCCGCCGGCCTTGACGACTCCAAACCAGCACGCCGCCTGCATGGGGCTGTTGGCGCCCCGCAGCAGCACGCGGTTGCCGGGCACCAAGCCCAGCTCGTTGACCAGCACATTGGCAATGCGGTTGGCATGCGCCTGCAGTTCGGCGTAGCTCCAGCGAATCGGCGCGCCATCCGGTGCGGTGCCCAGCACCGCCAGGCGAGCCCCCTGGCCCTGCACCACCCAGCGGTCGAGCAATTCGCTGGCGCAGTTGAGTTGGGCCCCGAACTGCAAGCCCGGCAGATCGAACAGCAGGCTCGGCATCTGGTCCGGCGCCGGCACGCGGTCGCGGACGAAACGGTCGATGTGGGCGCTGGACATGGTCAACGCTAACTCTACAGGCGCCGCGCAGCGCCAGGCTCGGTGACAACCCCGGTGAGGATCGGAACTCGCCCGCCCGCCAGGAAGCGCCCTATCATTCGTCGGCCATGTACCTGACGATCAACAAGACCGAAAAATGCGTGATGGCGCGCATCACGCGCCAGCGCGTGTGCCACCAGGCCAACTTCACGCTGCGCCAATACGGCTCGTGGCGCAAGGCCAGCGTGGCGGCCAAGGCCTGGGTCGAGGCCACCTTGCCGACCCTGCCCGACCCGATCGCGCGCAAGAACCTCAAGACCACACGCAACACCTCGGGCGTGGTCGGGGTGCGGCTGGCCAATGCCACGCGCTCGCGCAACGGGGTTGACTACCCCGACTGGCGCTGGGTCGCGTTCTGGCCCGGCTGCGAACAAGCCAGCGGCATCGGCTGGTCGGTCAACAAGTACGGCGACGGCCGCGCCTTCGTCAGTGCCTGCCTGGCGCGCCAGGCAGAGTCGCTGGACCGCGCCAAGCTCGACGCCAAAGTGGAGCGCCTGCGCGGCAGTGCCGCCTACCGGGCGATGCTCCGCAAGAAGCGCCTGTCGCCGCCGTGACGCGGCTGTGGGACATCTCACCGGCCGTTGATGCCGACTCGCCGGTGTTCCCGGGTGACACCCGCTACGCGCAACGCTGGGCGGCCACGCTCGGCCCAGGCTGCCCGGTGAACGTCAGCGCCATCACCCTGTCACCGCACATCGGGGCCCATGCCGATGCGCCGCTCCACTATGACGCCCAGGGCGCTGCGGTCGGCGCCCTCGCCCTTGAACCCTACCTCGGTCCGTGCCGCGTCGTGCATGCCATCGGCTGCGGTGCGCTGATCGAGTGGCGTCACATCGCGCACGCCATCGACGCCTCGCTGCCGCCGCGCGTGCTGGTGCGCACCTACGAACGCATGCCCGCCGAACACTGGGACGCCACGCTGGCGGGCTATGCCCCCGCCGTCATCGAGCGCCTGGCCGACCTGGGCGTACAACTGGTCGGCATCGACACCGCCAGCATCGACCCGGCCGACAGCAAGACGCTCGACGCGCACCAGGTGATTCGTCGGCGCGGCCTGCGCGTGCTGGAAAACCTGGTGCTCGACGAAGTCGATGAAGGCGACTACGAATTGATCGCCCTGCCCCTGAAACTCACCACCGCCGACGCCTCGCCGGTTCGCGCCGTGCTGCGCCGCCCGACATGAACCGCCCAGACTGCATCGCGCTCGACGCGCAGGACCCGCTGGCCACGCTGCGCGAGCAGTTCCTGCTGCCTGCCGGCAAGATCTATCTCGACGGCAACTCGCTCGGCGTGCTGCCGCGCGCCACGCCTGCGCGCGTGGCCCAGGTGGTCGAGCAGGAGTGGGGCCAGCAGCTGATCGAAAGCTGGAACACGGCCGGCTGGATCGACTTGCCCCAACGCATTGGCGACAAGATCGCGCGCCTGGTCGGTGCGGCCCCCGGCGAGCTGGTGGTGGCCGACTCAACCTCGGTGAACTTGTTCAAGGTGTTGAGCGCAGCGCTCACCATCGCCCAGGCCGATGCACCGGGCCGGAGCGTGGTGCTGTCGGAGCGTGGCAACTTCCCGACCGACCTTTACATCGCCGAAGCCCTGGCCAAGCAGCGCGGCTGCGAGCTGGTGCTGACCGACTCGCCCGATGAGATCTCTGCCCACCTGGCCAGCGGCCGCGTCGCTGTGCTGATGCTGACCCAGGTGGACTACAAGAGTGGCCGCATCCATGACATGGACAGCGTCACCGCGCTGGCGCACCGCCACGGCACGCTGGCGCTGTGGGACCTGGCCCACTCTGCAGGTGCCTTTGCGGTGGACCTGAAGGCGGCAGGCGCCGACTTCGCCGTCGGCTGCGGCTACAAATACCTCAACGGCGGCCCGGGCGCGCCGGCCTTTGTCTGGGCCCATCCGCGCCACTCCGAGCGCTTCTGGCAGCCCCTGTCGGGCTGGATGGGCCACGCCGCACCCTTCGAATTCACGCCCGACTACCGCCCCGCCGCCGGCATCGGCCGCTATCTGTGCGGCACACCAGCGCTGCTGTCGATGGCCGCGCTCGAATGCGGCGTCGACAGCGTGCTGGCAGCCGAGCCGTTCGGTGGCATGGCCGCGCTGCGGCGCAAGTCGTTGGCGCTGACGGACCTGTTCATCGCGCTGGTCGAGTCGCGCTGTGGCGACCAGGGCCTGACCGTCATCACCCCGCGCGAGCCTGCCTTGCGCGGCAGCCAAGTCGCGCTGGCGCGCAGCGAAGGCGCCTACGCCATCCTGCAAGCCCTGATTGGCCGCGGCGTGGTCGGCGACTTCCGCGCCCCCGATGTGCTGCGCTTCGGCTTCACGCCGCTTTACCTGCGCCATGTCGATGTGTGGGATGCCGTGGAGCATTTGCGCCAGGTGCTCGCCAGCGGCGAATGGCGCGAAGCGCGCTTCAACACCAAGGCGGCGGTGACATGAGGGCGCATGGCCGCTCCAAAGCGCTCATCCCGGAGCGCGCAGCGCGGAGGGTCGTCCAGTGAGCGGGGAGAAGATCGTCCACGACGAGCACGCCAAGCTCGACTTCGCCAAGGACATGAGCTACAGCGACTACCTGCACCTCGACGCGGTGCTGGGGGCGCAGCAGCCGCGCTCGCCCGACCACAACGAGATGCTGTTCATCATCCAGCACCAGACCAGCGAGCTGTGGATGAAGCTGATGCTGCACGAGCTGAATGCGGCCATGGCAGCGCTGGCCCATGATGAGCTCGGCGGCGCCTTCAAGATGCTGGCCCGCGTGTCGCGCATCATGGAGCAGCTAGTCCACGCCTGGGACGTGCTGGCCACCATGACCCCGCCCGAGTACTCCGCCATCCGGCCCTTCCTGGCCAACAGCAGCGGCTTCCAGAGCTGGCAGTACCGCTGCATCGAATACAGCCTGGGCAACAAGAACGCCGCCATGCTGTCGCCGCACAAGCACCGTGCCGACCTGCTGGCCAAGGTGCAGGCCGCCTACGCTGCGCCCTCGCTGTACGACGAGGCGCTGCGCCTGCTGGCACGCCGCGGTATCGCCGTGCCGGCCAGCCACACCGAACGCGACTGGACCCAGCCCTATGCCGCCAGCCAAGCCGTCGAGGCGGCCTGGCTGGTGGTCTATCGCGAGCCGGCGAAACACTGGGACCTGTACCAGCTTGGCGAAGAGCTCACCGATCTGGAAGATGCCTTTCGGCTCTGGCGCTTCCGCCACGTCACCACGGTCGAGCGCGTCATCGGCTTCAAGCGCGGCACCGGTGGCACCAGCGGCGTGGGCTACCTGCGCAAGATGCTCGACGTGGTGCTGTTCCCCGAAATCTGGACCTTGCGCACCGCGTTGTGAGCCAAGACGCCGACACCGTCGCCAGCTCTGGCCTGCCCGCCGTGCGCGTGCTGCTGACCACCGTGGCCCCTCTGGTTTTGCTCGGCGGCGCGCTCTTGCTGCTGGCCTACCTCTGGCTGCAGCCCGCACCGCCCAAGCGCGTGGTGTTGGCCACCGGCGTTGAGCAAGGTGCCTACAGCGAGTTCGGCAAACGCTACGCCGCGGCGCTGGCCAAGCACGGCATCCAGGTCGAGCTGCGCACAACGCAAGGCGCCGCCGACAACCTGGCGCTGCTGCGCGACCCGGCCTCCGGCGTTGACCTGGCCTTCGTGCAAGGCGGCGCCGACATCGCCCGCAGCGGCAGCGAGACCGACCCGCGCGACGCCGGCCTGCAGTCCCTGGGCAGCATGTTCTACGAGCCGGTGTGGCTGTTCTACCGCACGCAAAGCGCGCAAAGCCTGGTCAAAGCGCCGCAGCTGGATCGGCTGGCGCAGCTTGCCGGCTGGCGCGTCAACATCGGGGCGCCCGGCAGCGGCGTGCCCAACCTGGCACTGCGCCTGCTCGACGCCAACCGCATCGACCCAGCCACCATCACCCTGCAGCAATTGCCGCAGACGCCCGCCGTGATCGAGCTACTCGAAGGCAAGCTCGACGCCATCGTGCTGGCCTCGGCGCCCGAGTCGCTGATGGTGCAGATGCTGCTTCAGACCCCCGGCGTGCAACTGTTTGACTTCGCCCAGGCCGATGCCTACACCCGCCGTTTCGGCTTCCTTGCAGCCGTGAACCTGCCGCGCGGTGTGGTCGATCTGGCCGGTGATCTGCCCCCGGCCGACGTGCGCATGGTCGCGCCCACCGCGAGCCTGGTTGCGCGCGAGAGCCTGCACCCGGCCCTGGCGCAATTGTTCGTGCAGGCCGCGCAGCAGGTGCATGGCGAGGCCGGCTGGTTCCAGCGCAAAGGCGACTTCCCGAACGCCCGCGACGGTGAACGCGAGCTGCATGCCGAAGCCCAGCGCTTCTACCGCAG
>JANNGJ010000295.1:0-2849 GCA_031403815.1 Burkholderiales bacterium
ATGACCCGTCTCCTCGCAAGTTGGCAACGACCTGGCCGACCATCGGCCCGGTGCATTGGTGTAGCTCGGCAGACCTTGTGTCTGCAACCTACGGTGTTGCAGGGGGCGGGCCGCCTTTGCTTACGAAGCCATCTTGTCTAGGCCGCATGTTCACAGCTACGGTGTTCGTCGAACTGCTCAATGAAGGCACACAAGTCTGGCGGCCAGTCGCGGCTGAACAGTTCGGAGAGAACCTCTATCGCCTACTTGAGGGACCGCCTCAGGACGGGGATGAGGAGTGGGCGTTCCCAGCCAACTCCGTGGTAGTCGGAACCATGCGGTCGTTCTCGGACGGCACCGCGGGGATTGTTGCAGTCAAGCTCGCATCGCTGCCGCCGAGATAGGGAGATAGGCAGGGCACAAGCATGAGAGCATCCGACTGGCGGCCACCGCAACCTACCTGAGTGTGCTCATGTCCAAGCCACTCAAAACGCCGGAGCCCTCGAATGCGGCCTAACCAGTCGTTCAAGCTGACCCGCTACCGCAGCCGTCGCCTGGCCGCTCCAGGCCACGGTGTAGATTGTCCATCCGCGGCCAGCCGCCGTCTGCCTCCGCGGTCAGCTTAACTCCAACGTTGGGCGACAGCTTTGTGAGTTGACAGTCCGCTGAGCGAGCCAGGGCCAACTTCTTCTCCTGGCCGGGTGTGTGAGATCCCGAACGGCAGTTTCGTAGAAGCGAAACAAGAAAATCGGTGGCTCGCCGTCCGGCTGCTTTGGAGCAACCCGGCAGTCGGGTTTGGGTCGAATTGATGCCTTGAATGCTCCCTGCGCGGACATCGCCTCCTCAATCCCGCGTGCGGCCGGCCAGCGCCGATCACTGAAAGTGATCGTTCGACATCGTCCGGGGCGAGAGGCCGTGGCACGAGCAATGCAGCCAACGCTTCGTGATGGTTCGGTGAGGACATCGCCGCGGCGCTCTGGTTTACTGGAGCACCCAGAGGCCTTTGCCTCTGCACTTGCACGCATGGCGCGTGTGGATGTCTTACCGGGAGCATGCGGATGAAGCTCACTTCGGCCCACACACCGAGCCGATTGCGGCCGAGGCTGGTCACTTTGTTGACTGCGGTCGTCGTGGCCTTCACCACCATGCCGCAGGCTGCGCAAACAGCAGACTCCGCGCCAGCCAGCACCCGCAAGGACAAGCAGCGCCTGCCATTCCCGCCACCACCGCCCGCGCCGGCCTTGCGCGAAGCAGCGCTGCCGCCCGACGCTCGGCAGGCGCTCTCCGAGGTCATGCCGTTCCTGCGCGAACGGCGCTTTCCGAGCGCCGCAGTGAAGCGCATCGGCACGGCAGGCGACGCGCGGCTGGGCTGGGTGCTGTATGACCTGCTGCGCTTCGCCGACCGCGATACGGTCGGCGACGTCGTGGCCGCCTTCGAGAAACTGACCGGCGCACCGCTGCCCGCCGAGCCCTTCACCGCGATGGGCGATGGGCGATCGCCTGCTCGCCTGGGACTTGCCGGCACCGCCGGGCTACCGCGAACTCAAGCGTGATCTCTTCTTGCTGATCGAACCCAAATGGGAACCCTTCTTTGCCGATGCCGCCTCAGCCATCGACTGGCGTCACGTGGGTTGGGGCGGTGTCTTCATCGACGACCGGCTCGATGCCACGAAAGGCGCGGCGTGCCCGCGCGGATGCATTCCCGCACTCGACCAACCCAAAGTGACCTCGGCGGCACAAGGCCGCTGGTACCCCGACAACGCCTTCGTGTTCGGCATCGTCATCAACGGCGAGGCCCGTGCCTACCCGAAGAACATGATGGAGGTGCACGAAATGGTCAACGATACGCTGGGCGGGCGCCGCATCGGCATACCGTATTGCACGCTGTGCCGGGCCGCGCAGGCGTACTTCACCGACCGCGTGAGCGGCTTCGAGCCGCTGCTTCGCACCTCGGGGCTGCTCGCGCGTTCCAACAAGTTCATGTACGACCGCAGCACCTGGTCGGCATTCGACACCTTCACCGGCCGCGCCATCTCGGGCCCGCTGCACAAGGCGGGCGTGACGCTGCAACAGGCGAGCGTGGTCACATCGACCTGGGGCGCTTGGCGCCGGGCGCACCCACGCACCACCATCCTCGCCGAGGACGGCGGCATCGGCCGCACCTATGCGCTCGATCCACTGGGCGGCCGTGACGACCGTGGGCCGATCTTCCCGGTAGGCGATGTCGATCCCCGCCTGCCGGTGCACGAGGTGGTGCTGGGCGTCACCGCCCCGGACGGCCGGCCGCTCGCCTTTCCTCGCGCCGCGGCGCAGCTCGCGCTCGGTGCCGGCGAAAAGGTGCGCATGGCCGGCGTCGAGGTGCGACGTGACGCGGGAGGCCTGCGCGCGTTTGTCGGTCAAGACGAGTTGACCAGCCACGAAGCGTTCTGGTTCGCCTGGAGCCAGTTCAAGCCCGGCACCGCGCTATGGCAGCGTGGTGCCCGTTGAGCGCTGGGCTTGGGGCCAGGAACTCGATCGCGGCCGAAGCACGACCGTCCTCGAGGGCTTGCGGCCCTCGCTCTGCGCAAGTCGCGTTAGCGCCGCTCGCAAGCGGTCGCTCGATCCCGTAGCGGTAGCGCAGATCAGCGGCCGCGTACGCGCGAGCAACCGGGTCGTCGTCGGTTGGCGGGCCGGCTTGTGGAGCAGGGCGAGAGGGCGTGGGCAGAAAGCGCACGGTCGAACTTCGCTTTCGGCCAGCAAGCGACATTCGCCCTTGAACCGGAAAGCTGCCATTCAAGGCGCACGAGCGACCCAAAGGAGCCCGTGGCAGTCTTCTGGGCGAACGACCGGCCCACCTTGGAACCTGACCTTCGCCGACACCGTCGAGAAAG
>JANNGJ010000296.1:0-12863 GCA_031403815.1 Burkholderiales bacterium
AGGGCCCGAGCACAGCTCGGCGCGCCTGGAGCGTTTCATGCAGCTCGCGGCCGACAACAACATGCAGATCGTGCAGCCGACCACGGCCAGCCAGATCTTCCATGTGCTGCGCCGGCAGATGGTGCGCATGTTCCGCAAGCCCCTGGTGATCCTGACGCCCAAGTCACTCCTGCGCAACAAGGACGCCACCTCGCCCCTGACGGATTTCACCAAGGGTGAGTTCCGCACTGTCATCGGCACCAACCATCCTGAGATCGACCCGGCCAAGGTCAAGCGCGTGATCGCCTGCTCTGGCAAAGTCGTCTATGACTTGGTCAAGCGCCGTGACGAGAAGAAAGCCTGGGACGTGGTGGTGTTGCGCGTCGAGCAGCTCTACCCCTTCCCGCACAAGGCCTTCACCGCCGAGCTGAAGAAGTACCCCAACGCGACCGAAGTTGTCTGGTGCCAGGACGAACCGCAGAACCAGGGCGCCTGGTTCTTCGTGCAGCACTACATCCACGAGAACATGCAAGAAGGCCAAAAGCTGGGCTACGCCGGGCGCGCGGCCTCGGCCTCACCGGCGGTGGGTTACGCCCACCTGCACCAGGAGCAGCAGAAGGCCCTGCTCGACCAGGCCTTCGGCAAGCTCAAGGGCTTCGTGCTGAGCAAGTGACAGTGAATCCATAAGCCAACAAGAGACATTCATGGCCATCATCGAAGTCAAAGTCCCACAACTGTCGGAATCGGTGGCCGAAGCCACCTTGTTGCAGTGGAAGAAGCAACCCGGCGAAGCCGTCGCCATCGACGAGATCCTGATCGAGGTCGAGACCGACAAGGTGGTGCTCGAAGTACCCGCGCCGGCCGCCGGTGTGCTGCTCGCGCATGTGGTGCCGGGCGGCGCCACCGTGCTGGCCGAGCAGCTGATCGCGCAGATCGACACCAGCGGCAAGGCCAGCGCTGCGGCGCCGGTGGCCGCCGTCGTGGCGCCACCGGCCTCAGCGCCAGCGCCCGCCGGCACGAGCGGTGCGGCAGGCATGGCGATGCCCGCCGCCGCCAAGCTGATGGCCGACAGCCAGCTCGCGCCCGGTACAGTGGCCGGCAGCGGCAAGGACGGCCGCGTGCTCAAGGGCGATGTGCTGGCGGCCGTGGCCGCGCCCAAAGCCGCCGTGGCGCCGGCCGTGGCGCCGCCCGCCGCTGCGCCCAAGGCACTGCAAGCCGTCGCCGCGCCGCCAATGCCCAGCCTGGGGGAGCGCCCCGAGCAGCGCGTGCCGATGTCGCGCCTGCGTGCGCGGGTGGCCGAGCGGCTGCTGCAATCGCAGTCCACCAACGCCATCCTGACCACGTTCAACGAAGTGAACATGGCGCCTGTGATGGAAATGCGCAAGAAGTTCCAGGAGAAGTTCGAGAAGGAACACGGCTGCAAGCTCGGCTTCATGTCCTTCTTCGTCAAGGCCGCGGTGGCGGCGCTGAAGAAGTACCCGGTGCTCAATGCGTCTGTTGATGGCAACGACATCGTCTATCACGGCTATTTCGACATCGGCATCGCCGTGGGCAGCCCGCGCGGTCTGGTGGTGCCCATCGTGCGCAACGCCGACCAGATGAGCTTTGCCGACATTGAGAAGAAGATCGCCGAGTACGGCAAGAAGGCCGGTGAAGGCAAGCTCGGCATCGAAGAGCTGACGGGCGGCACGTTCTCGATTTCCAACGGCGGCGTGTTCGGCTCGATGCTCTCTACGCCGATCATCAACCCGCCGCAAAGTGCGATCCTGGGCGTGCACGCCACCAAGGACCGCGCCGTGGTCGAGAACGGCGTCGTCGTCGTGCGCCCGATCAACTACCTGGCCATGAGCTACGACCACCGCATCATCGACGGCCGTGAAGCAGTGCTCGGCCTGGTGGCGATGAAGGAAGCGCTGGAAGACCCGGCCCGTTTGCTTTTTGACATCTGAGGTCGACATGGCGAGCCAGCAATTCGACGTCATCGTCATCGGCGCCGGCCCCGGCGGCTACATCGCGGCCATCCGCGCGGCGCAGCTCGGTTTTGCTGTCGCTTGCATCGACGAATGGAAGAACGAGAAAGGCGGCCCGGCGCCGGGCGGCACCTGCACCAATGTCGGCTGCATTCCGAGCAAGGCGCTGCTGCAATCGAGTGAACACTTCGAACATGCGGGCCACTCTTTTGCGAACCACGGCATCGGGCTGAAGGACCTGAGCATCGACGTGGCGAAGATGCTCAAGCGCAAGGACACGGTGGTCAAGCAGAACAACGACGGCATCCTCTACCTGTTCAAGAAGAACAAGGTGAGCTTCTTCCATGGCCGCGGGTCGTTTGTGAAGGCGGTCGAAGGCGGCTATGAGATCGCCGTCGGTGCCGAATCTCTGGCGGGCAAACACATCGTCGTTGCCACGGGCTCGAGCGCGCGTGCGTTGCCGGGTGCACCCTTTGACGAGAGCACGATCCTGTCCAACGATGGCGCCCTGCGCCTGGGCGCCGTGCCCCAGACCCTTGGGCTGATCGGCTCGGGCGTGATCGGCCTCGAGATGGGTTCGGTCTGGCGCCGCCTGGGTGCAAAGGTGACCGTGCTCGAAGCCCTGCCCACCTTTCTCGGCCCGGTCGATGAGCAGATTGCCAAGGAAGCGCACAAGGCCTTCACCAAGCAAGGCCTGAAGATTGAACTGGGCGTCAAGGTGGGCGAGATCAAGACCGACCCGAGCGGCGTGAGCGTCGCCTATGCGGACGCCAAGGGCGCCGCGCAGACCCTGACTGTCGACAAGCTGATCGTCTCGATCGGGCGCGTTGCCAACACGACGGGTCTGAATGTCGACGTGGTGGGTCTGAAGCTCGACGAGCGCGGCGCCGTCGTCGTCGATGGTGACTGCAAGACCAACCTGCCCAACGTCTGGGCGGTGGGTGACGTGGTGCGTGGCCCCATGCTCGCGCACAAGGCCGAGGAGGAGGGTGTGGCCGTGGCCGAGCGCATTGCCGGCCAGCACGGTCACGTCGACTTCAACCTCGTGCCCTGGGTCATTTACACCAGCCCCGAGATTGCCTGGGTCGGCCAGACCGAGCAGCAACTCAAGGCCGCCGGCCGGGCGTACAAGTCGGGCAGCTTCCCCTTCATGGCCAACGGACGAGCGCGCGCGCTGGGCGACACCACGGGCCTGGTCAAGATGCTCGCCGATGCGGCCACCGACGAAATCCTCGGCGTGCACATCGTCGGCCCATCTGCGAGCGAATTGATTGCCGAGGCTTGCGTGGCGATGGCCTTCCGGGCCAGCAGCGAAGACATTGCGCGCATCTGCCATGCCCATCCCTCACTTGCCGAATCGACCAAGGAAGCTGCCTTGGCCGTCGACAAGCGCACGCTGAATTTCTGAGCCGGTAGCGGCCGTGGGTGTCCGCGCGCTCTATGAGCAGACCCTGACCGAGCGCGGCTATGCGAGCGACCCTGCGCAGTTGCGCGCCATCGATGCGCTCGAGCGTTGCGAGACCGAGTGGGCCGACTACAAGGCGCGCCGCAGCAATGCGCTGACGCAGTTGATCCGCCGCCCACCGATCCCGCGCGGCGTCTATCTGCATGGCGGCGTGGGTCGCGGCAAGAGCTTCCTGATGGACTGCTTCTTCCAGGCCGTCCCGCTCAAGCGCAAGACGCGCCTGCACTTCCACGAGTTCATGCGCGAAGTGCACCGGGAGTTACAGGAACTCAAGGGCACTGCCGACCCGCTGGACGAGCTTGGCAAGCGCATTGCGCGGCGCTTTCGCCTGATCTGCTTCGACGAGTTTCATGTCGCCGACGTCACCGACGCGATGATCCTGCACCGCCTGCTGGCGGCTTTGTTCGTCAACCGCGTCAGCATCGTCACCACGTCGAACTTTCACCCTGACGATCTCTACCCGAACGGTCTGCACCGCGACCGCATCCTGCCCGCCATCGAGTTGCTCAAGGCCAAGCTTGAGATCATCGGGGTCGACAACGGCACCGACTACCGGCGCCGCACCATGGAGCGCGTGCAGTGCTACCACTGCCCGCTTGGCCCTGCCGCGGAGGCTGCGTTGACGCAGGCCTTCGAGCAGCTTGCCGAGGTGCGCGACGAAGACCCCGTGCTGTACATCGAACAGCGCGAGATCACCGCCCGCCGCAAAGCCGGGGGCGTGGTCTGGTTCGACTTCAAGTGGTTGTGCGGCGGGCCGCGCTCGCAGAACGACTATCTCGAAATCGCCAGCCGCTTCCACACCGTCATTCTGGCCGGCGTGCCCCAGATGCCACCGCGCATGGCCAGCGAGGCGCGGCGTTTCACCTGGCTGATCGACGTGCTCTATGACCGGCGCGTCAAGCTGATCATGTCGGCCGAGGTGGCGCCTGAAGAGCTCTATATCGAGGGCCCCATGGCGCACGAGTTTGCGCGCACGGCGTCGCGCCTGAACGAGATGCAGTCGGCCGAGTTTCTGGCTCTGGAGCGACGCAGTGTCGACACCTCGCTCACTTGATTGGCTGATTGCGCTGGCGCTGACGGCCTGCATGACATCGGCGCTGGCGGCCCCTGAGCCGTCGGCGGCGCAGCGTGAGCGCATCGCCAAAGACCGTCGCGCGGTCGAGCGCGATGCACAGCAGGCGCAGCAGGCCTGCACGCAGCAGTTCGCCGTCACAGACTGCGTCAACCGTGCCAAGGCCGAGCGCCGCGAGCGCTTGCGCCCGCTGGAGCAGGAGCAGGCCCTGCTTGACGAGACCGTGCGCAAACGACGTGCCGCCGAGCGGCTGGCCCAGATTCAACTGCGGCAGGCAGCGCAGAGCACCGCGCCGCCTGAAGTCGCGGTGCGTGCGCGCCGGCCCACCGTCGATGCCGCCGCCAGCGCGCCCCTGGCCGCCGAACTTGCGCGGCCCGAGGCGCCGCGCCACGCCGCCGCCGCTGGGGCAGCCGAGACTGACGCG
The DNA here is from genome assembly GCA_031403815.1 of Burkholderiales bacterium. Classification (GTDB taxonomy): domain Bacteria; phylum Pseudomonadota; class Gammaproteobacteria; order Burkholderiales; family Burkholderiaceae_C; genus CADEEN01. The sequence continues at coordinate 4,911 of JANNGJ010000296.1, forward strand.
GCTCGGCGTGCGGATGCCACTGCGCGGCGTGCCGAGCAAGCCCAGGCGCACCGGGTTGCGGTGGAGGAGAAGAACCGTCGACGTGCGGCGCAGCGCGTGCCCGCCAAACCCTTGACGTTGCCGCCGGCGCCGGCGGCCAGTCGCTGACGCCAGCGCCCGCTCAGCGAGCGAGGGCTTCGACGCGCAGCAGGGCGAGCGACAGGTTGTCGCCGCCGCCACGGGCGCGCTGGCGCGCCTTGGACACCAGCATTTCGCTGGCTTCGCGCGGTGGCAGGGTGTGCACGATCGCGCCCAGTTCCTTGGGTGTGAAGTAGTGCCACAGGCCGTCGCTGCAAGCCAGCACGCTGTCGCCGATCTCGAGCTGCGGGATGTTGGCCTGGGTCAGGGGCGGGTCCTGGTGGGTACCCAAGCAGCCCGTCAACAGGTTTGATTGTGGGTGGGTGTTGGCTTCTTCGTCGGTGATCTGGCCTTCGTCGATCAGGCGCTGCACGAAGGAGTGGTCGATCGTGCGGCTGACCATGTCCGGGCCGCGGAAGTGATAGACCCGGGAGTCACCGGCATGCACGATGTCGCAGCGCCGCTCGGGCCCGATCATGATGGCAGCCAGGGTGCTGTGCGGTTCTTCTTCGGCGGCCACGGCAGTCAGCTTGATCATCAGGTGTGACTCCTGCACCAGTTGCCGCATCAGGTCAGTGGCGTCATCGTGGGCGGGCCAGTGGCGCTCGTAAATCTGCTTGGCCACCATGATGACCTGGTCGGCCGCCTTGCGCCCGCCACTCTTGCCGCCCATGCCATCCGCGAGCACGGCCAGCGCGCAGCCCGGCACGCGCGGGTGCGGGATGATTTCAACTTGGTCTTGCTGGTAGGCGCGATCGCCACGGTGCATGCCGGTGGCGGCATTGAGTCGGTAGGCAAACGCGGCAGTGACCATGCCTCCAATATACGGGATCGTTCGATGGTCCTCGGCCCTTGCTCGCGTGAACTCCTGCCGCTGCGCCTACACTCGTGGCGCATCGATGGACGACAACCTGCATTCCCCTCAGCGCCGCTTGATCGAGCTGCGTATCGAACACGCCGACCTCGACAGCCTGATTGATCGCCTGGCTGAGGAGACCCCGCTCGACGATCTTGTGCTGCGGCGTTTGAAGAAGCGCCGCCTGCGCCTGCGGGACCAGATGACGCACCTGGCCTCACAGCTTGAGCCGAAGGAACCGGCGTAGATGACCGCCCCAAGCTCGCTGCGCTCGCGCCCCCCGAGGGGAGCTCGGACCGCTTGGCAGCGGCCCGGCGCTGGCCCAAGATGACCGCAGGAACCTCGCTGAGCGCACATCGTGTTGCTGAGGCGCAAGAATCTCTGGCGGATGCGGTGGCGCGCGCGTTTGCCGCAGACGGGCCGCTGGCGCGTGCCGACGCCGGCTATGTCGAGCGCGATGTTCAGCAGCGTTTCGCCCAGGCCGTGACGGAGGCCCTCGACGGGCGCAGTGCCCTCGTCGCTGAGGCCGGCACCGGGGTGGGCAAGACCTTTGCCTACCTGGTGCCGCTGCTCTTGTCGGGCGGGCGTGCCTTGGTCAGCACGGCCACCAAGAGCCTGCAGGACCAGCTCTACCTGCGTGACCTGCCGCGCTTGACCAAGGCCCTGGGCGTGCCGGTGCGGCTGGCCTTGCTCAAGGGGCGGGCCAGCTACCTCTGCCTGCACCGTCTGGAGCAGGTGCGCCAAGGCGGCGGCCCCGGCCAACCCATGTTGCTGCCCGACCGTTTCGCGGTGCGCGCGCTGGCACGTATCGAGACCTGGGCCCAGGCCACCTTTACGGGCGATCTGGCAGAGATCGACGGCCTGGACGAGCGCTCGCCGGTGATCCCGTTCGTGACCTCCACCCGTGAGAATTGCCTCGGCAGCGAGTGCCCGCAGTTCTCGGCCTGCCACGTCGTGAAGGCGCGGCGCGAGGCCATGGCGGCCGACGTTGTGGTCGTCAATCACCACCTGTTCTTTGCCGACATGGCCTTGCGCGACAGTGGCGTGGCCGAGCTGCTGCCGAGCGTCGATGCGGCGGTGTTCGACGAGGCACATCAGCTGGTCGAGGCCGGGGTGCAGTTTCTGGGCACCACCTTGGGCAGCGCCCAGGTGATCGACTTCGCGCGCGACCTGTTGGCGCTGGGCTTGCAGCAGGCTCGCGGCCTGGTCGACTGGCAAACCTTGGCCGCCGACTGTGAGCGCTGTGCGCGTGACGTCCGACTGGCTGCGGGCGGCAGCCTGCGTGACCTGCGCGGCAGCGTCAAGCTACGCTGGAACGAGCGCAGTGAGCAGCCGGCCTTCATAGAGGCGTTGTCGGCGCTGAGCACGGCGTGCGACGCCGCCGCGGCCGGCGCCCACAGCGTTGTCGATGCCGGCCCCGATTTCGCCAAGCTGCAGGACCGCGCGACCGCGCTGTCGGCGCTCGCCGCAGCGTTTCGCCGTGAGGCCGCTGAAACCCATGTGCGCTGGATCGATGTGAGCCCGCAACAAGCCCGCTTGGTCGAGTCGCCGCTGGACATCCGCGACATGCTGACAGAGCAACGCGCTCGCGCCCCCAAGGCCTGGATCTTCACCTCGGCCACCCTCGGCGACGATGACGAACTGACTTGGTTTACCGACACCACGGGGCTGGAAGACGCGGTCAAGCTGCGCCTGGGCAGCCCGTTCGACTACGCCGCTCACGCCCGGCTGTACGTCCCGGGCCGCTTTCCCAAGCCCAACGAGCCGGGGCATGCCAACGCGGTGGCGACCCTGGCGGCACACTGCGCTGCTGCGTTGGGCGGGCGCACCTTCGTGCTCACGACCACGCTGCGCGCGCTGCCGGTCGTCGCAGAGACGATGCGCGTGACGTTGGAGGCCATGGGCGCTGGCCCCATCGAGTTGCTGGTCCAGGGCACGCAGCCCAAGCGCGCGCTGCTGCAGCGCTTCCTGGACAACCCGGCCTCGGTGCTGATCGGCTCGCAGACGTTCTGGGAGGGCATCGATGTGCCCGGCGCTGCCCTGCAGTGCGTGTTGATCGACAAGCTGCCGTTCCCGCCGCCCAACGACCCCCTGATCGAAGCCCGTGTCAAACGCCTGGAGGCCCAGGGCCGCAATCCGTTCAACGAGTGTTTTGTTGCCGACGCCGCGGTGTCGCTCAAGCAGGGCGCCGGGCGTTTGATTCGCAGCGAGTCCGACCGTGGGTTGTTGGTCGTCTGCGACCCGCGCATGGCCCGCATGCCCTACGGTGCCCGTCTGCGCGCCGCCCTGCCGCCGATGACGGTACTGAAAGAAGAGTCAGCCGCGCTGGCCTGGTTGGCCGAGCTGGCGCTCGACCACTGACGGCGCGGAACGCCGAACTACCAGAGTCGCCACCAGGCCCGTTGGCTCTGGCGCACGCCGTCGATACCGAAACGGCTGGTGGGAAAGTTTTGCTTGAACACCCGCTCGGTGTCCGCGCGCAACTGCTCCAGTCCAAGGCGCTCGTAGCACAGCTGCATGATGAACAAAGCCTCTTCGTTCGCCGGTGTCTGCGGGTACTCCTGCACCACCTGCTGGGCCCGATTGGCGGCAGCCAGGAAGGCACCTCGGCGCAAGTAGTAGCGCGCCACATGAACCTCGTAGTCGGCCAACGCATTGACGATGTAGTTCATGCGTCCGCGGCCCTCGTCTGCGTAGCGCGACTGCGGGAACTGGGTCACCAGTTGCTTGAAGGACTGGTAGGCGTCGCGCGACGCCTGCTGGTCGCGCTCCGACAGGTCTTGCTGCGCCAGCGAGCCCAGGATGCCCAGGTTGTCGTTGAAGTTGACCAGGCCGCGCAGATAGAACGCGTAGTCCAGAGCCGGGCTGGACGGGTACTGCTTGATGAAGCGGTCGAGCGTGGCCAGGGCCGCTGCGCGCTCCGCGGTACGGTACTGGGCATAGGCCAGGTCCAGTGTGGCTTGCTGGGCCAGCAAGGTTCCGGCGGCCCGGCCCTCGACGCGCTCAAGCGTCTTGATGGCCTTGTCGTAGCTGCCGCTGGACATGTCGTCCTTGGCGTCTGCATACAATCGTTCAACCGCCGCGGTCGAGTTCGGATCCTCCTTGGGTGGCGAGCTGCAGGCTGAAAAGACCAGCGCGCTGCCGGCAATCACGGCAACCCACAACGGGCGGACGACGGCGTACTGAATACGGATCATGGTGTACACGGCCCCGGGCGGGCCCCTGTCGTGAGAGCAGAAAACGAGCGCGATTATAGGGTTGGGCCCTCGGGCGATCTCGCGCTGGCGCTGCCTGACGAGGAACCCGACGGCGCTGTCGAAGTGCGCCGCTTCGAGGTAGCCCTCGATGGCCACGGCGAGCGCCTGGACAAGTTGCTCGTGCGCCATGCAGGCGAGTTCTCGCGCAGCCACCTGCAGGGCCTGATTGAACGTGGCTGTGTTGAGGTGGACGGCTTGGCTGCCACTTCGGCGGCCAAGCGCCTGCGCGCCGGACAGGCGGTCGGCGTGGCGCTGCAGCCCACCGACGAAAGCCGCGCTTTCACGCCTGAAGCCATGGCGCTGGGCATCCGCTTCGAAGACGAGCACCTGCTGGTCCTGGTCAAGCCGGCGGGGCTGGTGGTTCACCCGGCCCCAGGCCACTGGAGCGGCACCCTGCTCAATGGCTTGTTGGCGCATCACCGCGGCGCCTTTCAGTTGCCGCGGGCCGGCATCGTGCATCGCCTGGACAAGGACACCTCGGGCCTGATGGTGGTGGCCAAGACGCTGCCGGCCATGACCGCCTTGACGCGCGCCATCGCTGGGCGGGAGGTGCGCCGCGAGTATTTGGCCCTGGTGCACGGTGACGTGGGTGCCGCGCCGTTCTTGATCGACGCGCCGGTTGGCCGCGACCCGGTCTCGCGCATCCGCATGGCGGTGGTGCCCGGCGGCAAGCCGGCGCGCACCGACGTGTCGCGCGTCGCCTTTGCGGCGGGTGTCAGTGCCGTGGCCTGCCGCTTGCACTCCGGGCGCACCCATCAGATCCGTGTGCACCTTGCCTCACGTGGCCATGCGCTGCTTGCTGACGCCGTCTACGGCGGTGCGCCGGCCTTGGGCCTGACGCGCCAGGCGCTGCACGCGGCCCGCCTCGGTCTGGCCCATCCGATCGGCCAGATCGGCCTGAACTTCGAGGAGCCTTTGCCGGCCGATCTTGCCGGCGCCTGGACCCAGGTCTGCGGCTGAGCCAGGCCGCGGACCGCGCCGCACGCCAGGGCTACAATGCGGGCAACCCCCCTGGTGCTGGCCGACGCCGCCCGGGATGGCTCACCCGCAGTCAGCATGGAAAGCGCGCCACGCCATGGCGCCGCCCCTCGGGCAGAGCCAGCGAACCCGTTTGATGTGAACGCTGCCGGCGCACACCGGCACCCAACGATCCCTCGCCTATGAATACTCAGGATGCAAAGCGCGTCCTCGAAACCGCGCTCATTTGCGCCCAGCAGCCACTGCCTGTGGCCGCCCTGCGCGCGCTGTTCGACGACCAGGTCGGTACCGACACCCTCAAGAGCTTGCTCGGCGAACTGATCGACGACTGGTCGGGCCGCGGCGTCGAGCTGGTGCCCTTGGCCAGTGGCTGGCGTTTCCAGAGCCGTCCTGAGATGCGCGAGTACCTTGATCGCTTGAACCCCGAGAAGCCGCCAAAGTACTCGCGGGCGGTACTCGAAACCCTGGCCATCGTGGCCTACCGTCAACCGGTAACTCGCGGCGACATTGAGGACATCCGCGGCGTTGCCGTTGGCAGCCCGATCGTCAAGCAGCTCGAAGACCGCGGCTGGATCGAGGCCATCGGGCATCGCGAGGCGCCGGGGCGCCCAGCCCTGTATGCCACGACGCGCCAGTTTCTCGACGACCTGGGCGTCGCCCGGCTGGATCAGTTGCCGCCGCTTGACGGCAGCGACCAACAGGCCGATGAACGCCTGGCCCAGGCCCTGATGCGTCAACCAGACTTGATCGATGGCGAGGTCGGTCCGGACGGCCAAGCCTCGCTGGCGCTGGACATGCCCGACACCGACGCGCCGCCGGGCGTGACCACCGATCCGAGCGATCCCACCGAACCCAGCGAGTCCCTCGCACCCGCACCATGAGCAACTCACCAGACGCTGACCCGTCAAGCCCGCCGGACGACCTCGGCGCAGCAGCGCCAGGGCCGGGCGCCGACGCAGGCGCCGTCGACGCACCCAAGCGCAGGCGCCGCAGCCCGCGCAAGGCCGCAGACGCCGGTGATGCCAGCGCGGCGCCCCAACCCGCAGGGGACGCGTCGGCACCCATTGACAGCGCGGCCCCCGCCGCGCCTGGTGATGACATGGCTGACAACGACGCCCAGGCTCAGCCGAATGCATCGGTCGGACCGGCCGGCGATGGTGCCCCGGAGACTGACGGTCCGGATGGACCTTCGCGACGGTCGCGCCGCAACCGCCGGCGCGGACGCAAAGGCAAGGGCCCGCGGGAAGACGGTGACGGGGCTGACTCGGCTGGCGCACAAGCGAGCGAGCGCCCGGGGCGCCCCGCCGCGCCGCCCCCGATGCCGTTGTTGCCGATGCCGGATGCCAGCGATTTGTTTGCGACCGTGACCTCAGGCGCCTTCGACGACGAGGCACTGGCGGGCGAGGCGGCAGATGGCGGCGCGATGGCCACCGACGCATCGACCGATGCTGGCGTGGTGGCACCAGGTGATGCCGCCAACGCGGCCGACGGTGTTGCCGACGCCACGACGCCCGAAGGCGCTGCGCAACAGGACCCGGGCCGACGCGTCCTGGCGCCCGACGCAGACGCGCCCAAGCTGCAAAAGGTGCTGGCGCAAGCCGGTGTCGGCTCGCGCCGCGACCTTGAGCAGATGATTCTGGACAAGCGTGTGACCGTCAACGAAGAGCCGGCCCACACGGGGCAGCGCATTTCCTGGGGCGACCGCGTGGCGGTTGATGGCAAGCCGGTGCGCGTGCGCATCGCGCCACTGCCAACGAGGGTGATCGCTTATCACAAGCCAGCCGGTGAAGTCGTCAGCCACGACGACCCGCAGCAGCGCCCGACCGTGTTCCGTCGCCTGCCGCGTTTGCAACAAGGCAAGTGGCAATCGGTCGGTCGCCTCGACATCAATACCGAGGGCCTGTTGCTGTTCACCACCTCGGGCGAACTCGCCAACCAGTTGATGCATCCGCGCTTCGGCGTCGAGCGCGAGTACGCTGTGCGCGTGCTCGGCACCCTGGAGAAGGACGCCAAGGCGCGCCTCATCGAAGGCGTCCCGATCGACGGCCAGCCGGCCGCCTTCAAGAGCATCGAAGACGGCGGTGGTGAGGGCGTGAACCACTGGTACCGGGTGGTCATCACGGAGGGCCGCAACCGGGAAGTGCGGCGTCTGTTTGAAGCCGTTGGCCTGACCGTCAGCCGCCTGATCCGGATTCGTTACGGCTCGGTGGTGCTGCCGCGCGGTTTGCGCCGTGGCGTCTGCGTCGATCTGTCGGAAGACGATGTCCGCCTGCTGCGCCGCCTGACCGGCCTGGGTGTGCCCGGCGACAGCGGGCGCGGCAACGCCAAACGCGGGCGCGGTGGGCGCGACGAGGGCGGGCCGCGAGCAGCGGTCGAGCCGCGCCAGGGTGGGCCGCGCCAGAACCCGCGCGGCGAGCCGCCGCCGCGGCGCGAACGCCAGCCGTCGCTGGATCAGGGCCCGCGCGGCCCGCGGCCGGATCGCATCAACCATGCGAATCGCTCGCATGGCAAGCAGCGCCTACAGGCCGGTTTTGGCGACACCGCGGTGCATGCCCACGAGTTCGACGAGCGCGATCATGTCGAAGTCGCCGAAGTGGTGAACATCCCCAACCCCCTGCAACAGACCTTCGACCAGCGGGCGATCCGCGAGGTGCGCAGTGCCCGGCGCGAATTGAGCGACGACGCACCCATTCCCAATCCCTTGCAGCAAACCTACGACAAACGGGCGCTGAAAGAGAACCGCGA
>JANNGJ010000297.1:0-6981 GCA_031403815.1 Burkholderiales bacterium
GCTGCCAGTAGCCCGCCATCACCTGCGGGCCGCGGATGGCGATCTCGCCGGGCGTGCCGAGCGGGACTTCCTGGCCGTCGTCGTCGAGCAGGACCAGCTCGGTGTTGGGCAGCGGCAGGCCGATCGTGCCGCTGTAGCGGGTGCTGTCGACCGGGTTGCAAGTCGCCGACGGCGAGGTTTCACTCAAGCCGTAGCCTTCGATGATCGGACAGCCCGTCTTGTCCAGCCACAGCTTGGCCGTGGCGCTCTGCACCGCCATGCCGCCGCCGATGCTGATCTTCAGCGAGCGCCAGTCCACCTTGGCGAAATCGGCGTGGTGGGCCATTGCATTGAACAGCGTATTGACAGCCGGGAAGCTGTGGAAGCGTTGCCGCGACAGCTGCTTCATCAAGGCAGGGATGTCGCGCGGGTTGGCAATCAGCAGGTTGCAGCCGCCCATGCGCATGGACAGCATCATGTTCGAGTTGAAGCCGAAGATGTGAAACAGCGGCAGCGCACACACCGTCATGATCTGCTCGCCGGCCGGGATCTTCGTCAGCGCGGGCTGGTACCAGGCCTCGGCCTGCAGGATGTTGGCCACCAGGTTGCGGTGCAGCAGCACCGCGCCCTTGCTCACGCCGGTGGTGCCGCCGGTGTACTGCAGCACCGCGATGTCGTTCGGCCCGATGCGGGGCGCGGTGTAGGCCGTGGCGCGGCCCCGCTCCACGGCGGCGTTGAAGCGCACCGCACCCGGCAGGGTGAAGGGCGGCACCATCTTCCTGACCTTGCGCACCACGTGGTTCACCAGCCTGCCCTTGAGGGGGCCCAGCAGGTCGCCCATCGCCACGAGCACGGCCTTCGTCGTTGGCACGGCGCTCAGCACCTGCTGCAAGCTGGTGGCGAAGTTCTCGAAGATGAAGATCAACTTGGCGCCAGAGTCCTTCAACTGGTGCTCGAGTTCGCGCGGCGTGTACAGCGGGTTGACGTTGACCACCACATACCCGGCGCGCAGGATCGCCGCCACCGTGACGGTGGTACTGCGGCACGTTGGGCAGCATGATGGCGACGCGGTCGCCGCGCACCAGGCCTTGCGCCTGCAACCACGCCGCCAGTGCGCGCGACAGGTCGTCAACTTGGCCGAAGCTGATGGTGCGGCCCATGAATTTGTAGGCTGGCAGCTTGCGGTACTTGCGAAAGCTTTCTTCAAGCAGCGCCACCAGCGAGGGATAGACATCGACCGCCACCTCGGCAGGCACCCCCGCGGGGTACTGCTTGAGCCAGATCTTGTCCATCGCGTGCTCCAAGGGCCGGGCACGATTCTGCTGCCGACGCCGCGTGGCAGCATCAGGGCATTCGATAGCCGCGTGGCCTGGCCGTCAGCGGCAGCGGTTCTCGCGGGTGTAGTCCACCACCGTGAGCTTGCCGGCGATGATGTCGGCGCGTGCCGCCGTCAGCCGCGACTGCATCGCTGGCGTCACCAGTGCGGCATTGTGTTCGTCCATCGCCAGATCGACGCCACCTTCGGCCAGGCCCAGCGCGGTCACACCCGGCGTCACGCCCTTGAAGGCCTGGTAGACCGCCAGGTCAACCCGCTTGAGCACGGAGGTCAGTACCCGGCCCGGGTGCAGCCCGTTCTGATTGCTGTCCACGCCGATGGCCAGTTTGCCGGCGTCCCGGGTGGCCTGCATGATGCCCAAGCCGCTGGTGCCGGCAGCGCTGAAGATCACGTCCACGCCTTGCGCAAGCTGCGCCTTGGCCAGTTCGGCGCCGCGCGCCGGGTCGGTCCAGGCGGCGGGTGTGGCCCCGATCATGGCCACACGCACGTCGGTGCCGGGCTTGCCGAACACGGCGCCCTGCTCATAGCCGCAGGAAAAGCGCCGCACCAGCGGGATGTCCATGCCGCCGACGAAGCCGACCTTGCCCGTGCGGCTGGCCAGCGCCGCCAGCATTCCGGCCAGGAAGCTGGCTTCGTGTTCGCGGTAGACGAAGCTCTGCACGTTGGGCAGCGCCACCACCGCATCGACGATGGCAAAGCGGGTCTTCGGAAACGCCTTGGCCACCGCCTCGATGGCCGCGGCCTGTGGAAAACCGATGCCGACGATGGGGTTGGCGCCGCGCTCGGCCATGCGCCGCAGCGCCTGTTCGCGCTGCGCCGCGTTGACGATCTCGAACTCCATGTAGGCCTGGCCGGTCTCCTTCTTCCAGCGCTCGGCCCCGGTGTGGGCGGCCTGGTTGAAGGACTTGTCGAACTTGCCACCGAGCTCCTAGATGACGGCCGGCTGCGCTTGTGCCGCCACGCAGAAAGCTGCGCACAGCGCGGAGAGGACCAAGCGACCGACGCGGATCCGGCTTCGCCGGTCCGCTAGCGCTGCCCCAAGGCGCTGAAGGCGCTTTCCAGTCGCCAGGGGGAACGGCGCAGCCGCTTCAGGGGTGGGCCTCAGAAACTTGCCTTGAACTGTGCGCCCCAGGTGCGCGGCTCGTTGACGAAGCCGGTCAGGTTGTTGAAGTCGATGCCGCCCACGATGCGAACCTGGTTCGTGATGTTGCGTCCGAAGATCGCCGCGTCGTACTTGCCGTTACCCCAGGTGTAGCCCACACGCACGCCGCCTTCGGTCAGCGCCTTGCCAGTGAATTCGGTCGACTCATAGAGGAAGAAGTTGACCTTGCTGCGATAGACCCAATCGGTGAAGGCATACAGCTCGCCGCCCGGCATCGGCTGCGAATAGCGGGCAGTGAAATTGACCGTGGTCTTGGGCGCTTGCGGCAGCGGGTTGCCGTTGATCAGGGCCTTGCCGCTGGCAGTGAGCGGATTCGTTACAGTACAAGCGGCGCAGGTCGAGACTGCCAGGGCCGGGTCCTTGATCTGGGTGTCGTTGTAGCCAACGCCGATGGTGGCCAGCAGTTTGTCGGTGATAAAGGCCTGCAGGTCCATCTCGAAGCCCTGCCCAGTGGCCTCTTTCGCGCTCAGCAGAATATTCGCGTTGCCCGCACCACCCACGGCGGTGAGTTGCAAGTCCTTGACCTTGTAGTTGAAGACGCCGAAGTTCAGTCGCGCACGCCGATCAAACAGGTCGGCTTTGATGCCGACCTCGACCGAGGTGTTGCTCTCTGGCCCGGCGATCGACTGGTTGTTGAAGGCGCTGGCGCCCTGAACGCTGGCGCCGCGGAAGCCCGTCGCCGCGCGGGCATACAGGTTGGTGGTCTTGTCCAGGGCGTAGGTGCCGCTCAAGTCCCAGTTGACCTTGCTGTCGTTCGGCGACGCGCTCAGCGGACCCAATGCTGCCAGATCGCCCAAGGTGCACCTGAGTGGTCCGGCGCCAGGCAAATTAAGAGAGGGTTCGATGCAGGGCACGAAGCCGCTATTGCTGTAGTCTTCGACGGTAAAGTCTTTCTTGTCGCGCGTGTAGCGCAGGCCGGCGCGCAGTTTCAGATCCGGGCTGACGGCATAGTTCAGCGCACCGAACAGCGCCGCGGCATCATTTGTCTGGCGCACGCGCTGGTAGCCATTCTGCGCGTTGGCACTGGGCGAGTCGTAGCTGAAGCTCTCGATCTTGTAGTCCTCCCTGAAGAAGAACAGGCCGGCCTGCCAGTTGAACGCGCCGCGGCTGTTCGACTCCAATCGGAACTCCTGTGTCCACTGCGAGTGTGCCGGGATTCCGTCGGCCGACTCCGCAGAAAACGGAATGAAGCCGGGTTCCCCCACAGTGCCCAGGAACGCGTTGTCGAATCCTTGCCCGCCGTCGATGTCGCCGCGGCTGTAGGTGCGCACCTGCTCGTAGCCGGTGATTGAGTACAGCGTCACGTCGCCCAGGTTCCAGCGCAGGCGCAAGTTGCCGCCGTAGTTCTGCAACTGGGACTCATTGGTGCCGTCATTGGTGATCTTCTTGATGTCGAAGCCCGACACCAGCTCATTGCTACCGGGCTGGATGATGTTGGCGCGGAACAGCCGGGCCGAGCCATTGAAGTCGCGCGCATGCACGTTGGCCAGGGCGCTGAAGTCTTTGCTCGGCTCGGTCAGCCACTGCACGCGCAAGGCGCTGTCGCGGTAGCCCTCGAGGTCCTGCGTCGGGCCGGCCGGATTGGTGTTCTTGGCCCAGTCGTTGCGCGTCTGGTTGAGCAGCGAGAAGCGCAGTGCCGATTCCCTGCCCAGCGGCACGTTCAGCGCCCCTTCAGCGTTGACGGTGCTGAGGCTGCCAATCGACAGGCTGCCGTAGCCCTCGCTCTTGTTCAGGGCCGGGCGCACTGAATCGAACTTGACCACGCCAGCGGGGGTGTTGCGGCCGAACAGCGAGCCTTGCGGGCCGCGCAGGACTTCGATGCGCGCCACGTCGAAGACCGGAAAGCCTTTCAGGATCGGGTTCTCCTGGACCACGTCGTCATACACCAGCGACACCGGCTGCGACGCGTTGAGGCGGAAGTCGGTGTTGCCGTAGCCGCGCAAGTAAAAGCGCGGGAAGGCGCGGCCGAAAGAAGACTCGACGTTCAGGCTTGGCACCCGGCCGGCGAGAGCGCGCAGGTCTTGTCCGCTGGTGCTCAGCACGTCGAGCAGTTCGCCCTGCAGCACGCTGACCGAGTTGGGCACCTGCTGCAGGTTCTCGACCCGGCGCTCGGCGGTCACGGTGATGGTTTCGAGCTTGCCGGCTTCCGTTTGCGCTGCTGCACCAAGGTGCAGCGCGGCGATCGCGGCAGCTGCCAACGAATGGTGCATGAAGGGCAGAAGGCGGCGAGCGGTGCGGTTAGGTTCGTGCGACATGAATCCTCCGGTGATGATGATGAAAAACTGGTGCAAGGCGCATGACAACGGCGCGTCGCGATGCGAAGCTGGCATCATCGCGGCGGCCTCGAACGCGGTCTATCGTGACTCGCCCGGTCCTGCCGCGAACTGACGCCGCGACGCAACAACTCACGTCCACGCCCACGCCCACGCCCATGCTCACCGACCCGCAAATTACCCAATGGCGGCAGGACGGATTTCTGGTGTTGCCTAGCTTCAAGCCGCCCGCAGCGATTGCCGCGCTGCGCACGCGCAGCCTGGCCATCGTCGACGCGCTGGTGGTCGACGGCGCGCTGCCGGTGTTTTCCACCCGCGACCGCCGGCGCGTGGCCGACGCCGCGCTGCTGGCCTCCGCCGACCAGGTGCATTGCTTCTTCGAGGAAGACGCGGTCGACGCCGCGGGGCGGCTGCGCGTGCCCAAGGACCAGGCAGTCAACAAGATTGGCCACGCCCTGCATGACCTCGACCCGGTGTTCGAGCGCTTCTCGCGTGACCCGGCGCTGGCTGAATTGGCGCGTGATCTCGGCCTGGCGCAGGCCCTGCTGATGCAGTCGATGTTGATCTTCAAGCCGCCGCGCATCGGCGGCGAGGTCAACTGGCACCAGGACGCCAGCTTCCTGGCCACCGATCCGCAAACCGTGATCGGCTTCTGGTTCGCGCTCGAAGACGCCACGCGCGACAACGGCTGCCTGTGGGTTGAGCCCGGCGGCCACCGCGGCCCGCTGCGCGAGCGCTACGGCCGCACGCCCGAGGGCCTGAAGATGGAGCGCCTGGACGACACGCCCTGGCCCGAGGCCTCGCGCACCCGTGCCTTGGAGGTTGAGGCCGGCACACTGGTCGTCTTCGATGGCCTGCTGCCGCATGCCAGCGCATTGAACCGCTCGACGCAATCGCGCATGGCCTACACGCTGCACGCGGTCGATGCCGACGCGGTCTACTTGCCCCTCAACTGGTTGCAGCGCGGGCTTGCGTTTCCGGCCCGCGGCTTCGATTGATCGGCGGGCGGGGCCCTACTCCACCGCCTTGACCATCGCCTCGACCACCTTCTTGGCGTCGCCAAAGACCATCATCGTCTTGTCCATGTAGAACAGCTCGTTGTCCAGGCCGGCGTAGCCGGCCGCCATCGAGCGCTTGTTCACGATCACGGTCTTGGCCTTGTAGGCCTCCAGGATGGGCATGCCATAGATGGCGCTGCCCTTGATCATGGCGGCGGGGTTCACGACGTCGTTGGCGCCCAGGATGATGGCCACGTCGGCCTGGCCGAACTCGCCATTGATGTCCTCCATCTCGAAGACCTGGTCGTAGGGCACTTCGGCCTCCGCCAGCAGCACGTTCATGTGGCCCGGCATGCGCCCGGCCACAGGGTGGATGGCGTACTTGACGGTCACGCCCTTGGCGGTGAGCTTGGCGGCGAGTTCCTTGACTGCGTGCTGGGCGCGCGCCACGGCCAGGCCGTACCCCGGCACGATGACCACGGTTTCGGCGTTGCCAAGGATGAAGGCCGCGTCATCGGCGCTGCCGCTCTTGACGGGCCGTTGCTCTGCGCTGCCCGCCGCGGCGGTGGTGGCGTCACCGCCAAAGCCGCCCAGGATGACGTTGAAGAAGGAGCGGTTCATCGCCTTGCACATGATGTAGCTCAGGATCGCGCCCGATGACCCTACCAGGCTGCCGGCGACGATCAACATCGCGTTGTTGAGCGAGAAGCCGATGCCTGCCGCGGCCCAACCTGAGTAGCTGTTGAGCATCGAGACGACGACCGGCATGTCGGCGCCGCCGATCGGGATGATCAGCGTGACGCCGATGACAAAGGCCAGCACCAGCATCAGCGCGAAGTATTGGTTCGACTGGGTCACCGTGTACGCGACGATCAGCGCCAACATCGCCAGACCGAGCACGGCGTTGAGCACATGCTGGCCTTTGAACTGCACCGGCGCGCCCTGGAACAGGCGGAATTTGTAGGTGCCCGAGAGCTTGCCGAAGGCAATCACGGAGCCGCTGAAGGTGATGGCGCCGATGGCCGCACCCAGCGCCAGTTCGAGCCGGTTGCCGGTGGGGATCTCACCGCCCCTGGCCGTGATGCCGAAGGCCCACGGCTCGACCGCCGCAGCGATGGCGATGAACACCGCCGACAAACCGATCATGCTGTGGAAGAAAGCCACCAGCTCGGGCATCTTGGTCATCTCGACGGTCTTGGCGCGCCAGGCGCCGTAGCCGCCGCCGACCACCAG
>JANNGJ010000298.1:0-2372 GCA_031403815.1 Burkholderiales bacterium
CAGGGCACGGTGCGTACCTTCAGCAGCGAGACCCTGGACCTGGTCGAGCGCCGCATGCAGCAGGTTGCCGAGCACACCTGCCGCGCCTATGAAGCCGAATGCGATTTCGAGTTCGCACGCAACTACCCGCCGCTGATCAACCACGTGGCCGAGACCGATTTCGTGCGCCGCACGCTGGCCGATGTGATCGGTGCCGGCAATGTGCTCGAGTGCGAGCCGACGATGACAGCGGAGGACTTCAGCTACTTCCTGCAAGCCAAGCCGGGCTGCTACTTCTTGATCGGCAACGGCGATGGTGAGCACCGCACCCTCGGCCACGGCATGGGGCCCTGTACGCTGCACAACGCCAGCTACGACTTCAATGACGACCTGATACCGCTCGGCGCCACGATGTGGGTGCGTCTGGCCGAGGCTTGGTTGGCCCAGGCGCAGGGCTGAGCATGGACGCCGCCAGCGCCTTCGCCCAGAGCTACGCCGAGGCCAGAGGCAAGTTCATCGACGCCGCCGAGGCGGCCGGCCTGGACGTGATGCGCCACGCCCACCCGCTGCTCGGCCGCGACGGCGAGGCCTTGGCCATGGACGTGGTGCGCGAAGGCGCGCGCGACGCGACATCGCTGTTGCTGATCAGCAGCGCCTGTCACGGCGCCGAGGGCTTCTGCGGCTCGGGCGTGCAAGTGGCCTTGCTGCGCGATGCCGCCTGGCACGCCCTGCTGCGCAACAGCGGCGTGGCCGTGCTCTACATCCACGCCCTCAACCCGCATGGCTTTTCCTGGCTGCGCCGGGTGACGCAGGAAGGGGTGGACCTGAACCGCAATTTCCAGGATTTCTCGCAGCCGCTGCCGGTCAATGCCGGTTATGACGAACTGGCGCACCTGTTGGTGCCCCAGCAGTGGCCGCCGACCGCCGCGGTGCAGGCGGGGATCGAGCGCTACGCCGCCCAGCATGGGCTGGCGGCAACGCAGGCCGCCATCACCAGCGGCCAGTACCACCACCCGCTCGGCCTGTGGTACGGCGGCGTGAACCCAACCTGGAGCCATGTCACCCTTCGCCACGTGTTGCAGGAACATGGCCAACGCTGTGAGCGCCTGGGCTGGATCGACCTGCACACCGGCTTGGGGCCGAGCGGCCACGGCGAGCGCATCTTCGCCTGCCGCGACGATGCCGCCGCGCTGGCGCGGGCGCGGGCCTGGTGGGGCGAGGACGTGACGTCGATCTACGACGGCAGCTCGGCCTCGGCATTGCTAACCGGTCTGATGTGGTCGGCGGCGGACCAGGAGTGCGCGCAGGCCGAGTACACCGGCATCGCACTCGAGTACGGCACCATGCCGTTGATGGAAGTCATCGACGCGTTGCGCGGCGACCATTGGCTCGAATGCCACCCCGAAGCCGACGCAGCGCAGGCTGCAGCGATCAAGCAGCGGGTGCGCGACGCCTTCTACACCGACACCGATGTCTGGAAGCAGCGCATCGTCGAGCAAGCCTTCGAGGCGGCACAACTGGCGGTGCGCGGGTTGACGAGCTGAGCGCCGGGCCGCGCCTGTCGGTTGGCCTCAGGGCCGCAACCGCGACAACAGCGCCGCCGTCGATCCGTCCAGCCCCGTGGTGTCGCCCGACGCCAGGCGCGGCAGCAGCTGATTGCACAGGGCCTTGCCCAGCTCGACACCCCATTGGTCGAAGCTGTTGATGCCCCACAGCGCGCCGCTGACGAAGACGCGGTGCTCGTACAGCGCGATCAGCGCACCGAGCGAGCGCGGCGTGAGGGCGTCGAGCACGAGGGTGGTGCTCGGCCGGTTGCCGGGAAAGCTGCGGTGCGCCGCCAAAGTGGCGGCATCGATGGCCTTTGAGGCCGTCGGCGGCGCTTCGGCCTGCGCCTCGGCGGCGGTCTTGCCGAGCATCAGGGCCTGGCTCTGGGCCAGGCAGTTGGCCAGCAGCTTGGCGTGCTGATCGGCCAGCGCGTGGGCGGGGGTCTTGACGGCGATGAACTCGACCGGGATCACGTCACTGCCCTGGTGCAGCATCTGGAAGTAAGCGTGCTGGCCATTGGTGCCGGCCTCGCCCCAGACCACCGGGCTGGTGGCAAAAGGCAAGGCCTGGCCGGCCATGTCAACGCGCTTGCCGTTGCTCTCCATCTCAAGCTGCTGCAAGTAGGCTGGCAGGCGCGCCAACCCCTGGTGATAGGGCGCGACGCTGCGGCTGGTGAAGCCGTGGAAGTTGCGGTACCAAAGGTCGAGCAGGCCGAGCAGGGCGGGAAGGTTGCGCTCGAGCGGCGCGCTCGCGAAGTGCCGGTCCATGGCGTACGCGCCAGCCAGCAAGGCGCGGAAGTTCTCGGCCCCGATCGCCAAGGCGATCGGCAGACCGATCGCGCTCCACAG
>JANNGJ010000299.1:0-1770 GCA_031403815.1 Burkholderiales bacterium
AGCCCGGCGCGCGCTGAAAACGCCGAAGTGCGCGGTGGCCGGCTGGTCATTCAGGCGCGCAAGGAGTCGATGTCGCAGGCGGCAGACTGGGGCCGCCAACGCTACACCTCGTCGCGCTTGTTGACCCGGGGCCGCGCCGAGTGGACCTACGGCTTTTTTGAGATCCGCGCCAAGCTGGCCTGTGGCAAGGGCAGCTGGCCGGCGATCTGGATGCTCAACAGTGCGCTCGACTGGCCCCTGGGGGGCGAGCTTGACATCCTGGAATTGGTGGGCCGCGAGCCCGGCCGTGTCTTCAGCACCGTGCACACCGCCGCGGCCCACGGCACCGGCAAGGGTGGTGCCATGCAGCTGGCTGACGCCTGCACGGCCTTTCACGACTACCAGATGCATTGGACGGCGACGGAACTGCGCTTCGGCGTCGACGGGCGGGTGCACTTCGTCTACCCCAACGCCGGTGTCGGCAAGGACCAGTGGCCCTTTGATGCGCCGCAGTTCCTGATCCTCAACATCGCTGTCGGCGGTGACCTGGGCGGGCCGGTGGACGACGCGGCGTTCCCCCTGCGCATGGAGATCGACCATGTGCGGGTCTACCAGCGTGCCAAGTAGCGCATGCCAGCGGCAGTGGGGACATGACATCAACAGTTGACTTGACGGGAGCGGCCATGCATGGCACGCGTTCGTGCGGCCTGCGGTGGGCGGCAGGGCTTGCCACTGACCTCGCGGCTGTGCTCGTCGCGCTGTCGGGCGCGATGTCAACGGCGAATGCCGCCGAGCCACCATGGGCCTGGCCCCAAGGGGCGAAGGCTGCCGTGAGCCTGGCCTACGACGATGCGTTGGACAGCCAGCTCGACACCGCCATGCCAGCGCTGGACAAGGCCGGGTTCAAAGCCAGCTTCTACCTGACGCTGGGCAGCGAGGTGGTGCAACGGCGGATGGCCGACTGGCGTGCCGCTGCGGCACGCGGGCACGAATTGGGCAACCACACGCTGTTTCACCAATGCTCGCGTTCTGGCCCGGACCGCAGTTGGGTCACGCCAAGCAACGACCTGGACCAGGTCAGCGCGACACAACTGGTGGCGCAGATCCGCGTCGGCAACACCTTGCTGCAAGCCATCGACGGCCAGCGCGAGCGGACCTTCACCACGCCTTGCGGCGACCTGCGCGCGGGCGGCGCCGAGTATCTGGGCCTCATCCAGCCGGACTTTGTCGCCATCAAGGCAGGTCTGGGCGGGGTGGTGGCCGACATGGCCGCAATCAACCCGTACGCGGTGGCCGTCGAGGCGCACCAGCGGGCGCTGTCGCTGCGCAGGGACCTGCTGGGTGAGAAGCACCCGCTGGTGGCGCGCTCGCACTCGAACCTGGGCACCGCGTTCAAGAACCTGGGGCGCCTCGATGACGCCCGCGCGCAGTACGAGCAGGCGCTCGCCATCGAAGAACTCGCGCTCGACGCCACGCACCCGCAGGTGGCCGACACGCTCAACAACCTCGGCAACGTGCTGCAGGCGCAGGGCTCGCCCACCGGTGCCCGCCGCGCCCTCGAGCGTTCGTTGCGCATCAAGGAAGCCGCGTTCGGGCAGGACAGCATTCCGGTGGCCGTGACGCTCAGCAACCTCGGCGCCCTGCTGCTCGATCTCGAAGATCTTCCGGCCGCAGAGACGGCCCAGCAGCGAGCCCTCGAGATCAAGGAACAACGCGCGGGCAACGACTCGCTGACGGTGGCGATCTCCCTGACCAACCTCGCCCAGGCGCGCCGGGGGGCGAAGCGCTGGG
>JANNGJ010000300.1:0-2785 GCA_031403815.1 Burkholderiales bacterium
AACCGCTCGCGCGTCGAGGGCCTGATGCGCCTGGCCGTGCGCATGGACACCTTGCTCGACTCGCTGCTGCACTACTCGCGTGTCGGCCGCACCACGCTTGATCTCGACTCGGTGCGGCTGGATGAGATCGTCGACGAAGCCCTCGAGATGGTCTGGGTGCGGCGCAGCGAGAAGCCGTGCCAGATCGAGCGCCCGCGCCCGTTGCCGATGGTTGAGTGCGACGCCGTGCGCGTGCGCGAGATTTACAGCAATCTGCTCAGCAACGCCCTCAAGTACAGCACCGGCGATTGCCCGCGCATCGAGATCGGCTACCTTGCGCCGGGCGAGGACAACGCCAGCGCTGCACGCGCCACCGGCCCGGCCGCCGCCCAGGGGCAGAACATCTATTACGTCAGCGACGACGGCATCGGCATCGAGCCGCGCCACTTCGAACCGATCTTCCGCATGTTCAAGCGCCTGCACGGCAACGAAGAGTTCGGCGGTGGCCTCGGCGCCGGGCTGACGATCGTGGAAAAACTCGTGCAGCGACATGGCGGGCGCATCTGGCTCGAGTCGGCACTGGGTGTCGGCAGCAGGTTCTACTTCACCCTCGCGCCGCCGCTGGAGGCCGCGCCGTGACCCCCAGCCATCACATCCTGGTGGTCGAGGACTCCGACGAGGACTTCGCCACCGTGCTCGATGCCGCACGCAGGGCTGGCGTGACCCACCAGATCCGCCGAGCCAGCTCGGGCGACGAAGGCCTGCGCCTGTTGCGCGAGTCGCTGCACGCGCCGGGCGGCCCGCCCGCGCTGGTGCTGCTGGACTTGAATACACCCAAGGGCGACGGCCGTGACGCGCTGCTGGCGATCCACAAGGACGACAAGCTGCGTGCGCTGCCGCTGGTGGTGTTGAGCACCTCGGCGAATCCGCGCGACCTGAGCTTGTGCTATGCCTGCGGCGCGAATGCTTACCACGTCAAGCCGGTGCAGCATGGTGCGCACTTGAAGGTGCTGGAACAGCTCTTCGACTACTGGCTGACCCAGGTCATCCTGCCCAGCAACCAGAGTGCCGCACGATGAACCGGGAACCCTGGCACATCCTGATCATCGACGACAACGCCGAAGACCGGGCCGACCTGCGCCGCATGCTGCTGCAAGGCGCCCAGCGCCGCTACCGCTTCAGCGAGGCCGCGCGCGGCGCCGACGGGCTGCGCATGGCGCTGGACCCGGCCAACGGCCGCATCGATTGCGTCCTGCTCGACTACCACCTGCCCGACATGGACGCACCCGAAGTGCTGGCCGCCCTGCGCAACGGCGCCGACCTGCCACCTTGCCCGGTGGTGGTGATCACCGCAAAGGACATCGAAGAGGGCCCGGCACTGATGCGCGCCGGCGCGCAGGACTACATCGGCAAGCGCTGGACCAGCGCCGAGGGCCTGGCGCGGGCGGTGGCCAACTCGATCGAACGCTTCGGCCTGCTGGCCGAGCGCGCCCACGCCGACGAGGCCCTTCGCAACTCGGAGGAACATTACCGCGCGCTGTTCAACTCGATCGACGAGGGTTTTTGCATCATCGAAATGATGTTCGATGAGCAAGGCAAGGCCAACGACTACCGATTTCTGCAGGTCAACCCGTCGTTCGAGCGGCATTGCGGCCTGGTGAACGTGCTGGGCAAAACGATCAGCGCGCTGGTGCCGCAACTCGAAGCTAGGTGGTTCGAGGCCTACGGTGCGGTCGCCCTGACCGGTGTGCCCGCGCGCATCGAGGGCCAGGCCGAGCCGATGCAGCGCTGGTTCGACATTTATGCCTTTCGCACGGGCGCGCCGGCCTTGCGCCAGGTGGCGATCCTGTTCACCGACGCCACCGAGCGCAAGCGCGTCGAAGCGGCCCTCAACGCGGCCACCGCTGCGGCGGTCAAAGCCAACCGAGCGAAGTCGGATTTCCTGTCGAGCATGAGCCATGAGTTGCGCTCGCCGCTGAGCGCGATCCTGGGCTTCGCCCAGTTGATCGAGACCGGTACGCCGCCGCCCAGCGCGGCGCAGCAGGAAAGCGTTGGGCAGATCCTGCAGGCCGGCTGGTACCTGCTGGCCTTGATCAACGAAATTCTCGATCCGGCCTTGATCGAGTCGGGCAAGTTGTCGCTGTCGGCAAGGGCCGTATCGCTCGGCGAGTTGATGGCCGACTGCCAGGCCATGATCGAGCCGCAGGCGCAGGCCAGTGGCGTGCGCGTCAGCTACCCGCGCTTCGAGCAGCCGTGCTTCGTGCAGGCCGACCGCACCCGGGCAAAGCAGGTGCTTGTGAACCTGCTCACCAACGCCATCAAATACACACCGCAGGCGGCAAGACGGCCGAGGTCTATACACCTGCCACCGGCTGGCGCGTTTTGACCGGCATCCCGGCCGATCCGTATTTGCTGGACGGTGTCTACAACGGCTGGCAGACCGATGCGCACATGTCCCTGATGCCGACCGCCAATGGCAAGGTGCTGATGGTCGGGCCGGCGGTCAACATGGCCTGGATCGACCCACGGGGCAATGGCAGCTCTACCCCCGCCGGCCGGCGCGGTGACGACACCCCGAGCCTGGGTGGCAACGTCGTGATGTATGACGCCGGCAAGATACTGAAAGTCGGCGGCTCGACCTGGAACAACGACACGCCGTCGAACGCCAACGCGTATGTGATCGACACCACTGCGGGCACCGCCAACGTGCGCAAGATGCCGTCGATGGCCTATGCCCGCATGTACCACAACAGCGTGGTGCTGCCGAACGGCCAGGTGTTGATCGTCGGTGGGCAGACCTACACGC
>JANNGJ010000301.1:0-6428 GCA_031403815.1 Burkholderiales bacterium
CTGAGCGCCCGCCTGCGCGCCGTGAGCCGGCGCAGCGGCGCCGGCGCGGCCCGCTCGCGCAGCCGCTTCGGCAGTATTGAAGTTGATCTGGGCGCGCGCGCCGCTTTCGTCGGCGCTGAGCGCGCTGATCTGACCGCACGCGAATGGGCTCTGCTCGAAGCCCTGGTGTTGCGAGCCGGGCGCATCGTGCCCAAGGCCGATCTGGAAAAGCTGGTGCATGGCTTTGACAGCGAGGTGGCCAGCAATGCGCTCGAAGTGCATGTCTCGGCACTGCGCCGCAAGCTCGGCCGCGAGCTGATCGAAACCGTGCGCGGCCTGGGTTATCGCATCGACGAGGCAGCGCGGCCATGAGCACGGGCCGCGTGCCGTCGATCCGTGCGCGCCTGGCCACTGCGCTGTTGCTGTGGACCCTGGTGTGGGGCCTGGGCGTGGCCGTGGCGGTGGGCTATGCGGCGCAGGGCGAAGTCGATGAGTTGCTCGACGAATCCTTGCAGTCCAGCGCCGCGATGATGGCCGGCACATTGCAAGTCACCTACCGCGATGCCAGCCCGGTCGAGGTGGCCCTGCCGATCGGCGTTGAAGGCGAGTTCGCGTGGCAATTGGTGGCCGCCACCGGCACGGTGTTGCAGCGCTCGGCCAACGCGCCAGTGCAAAGCCTGCACACCGTGCCCACCGCCGGCTTCAGCCAGACCGAGGCCTGGCGCGTTTTCGGCGTCGCCATCGGCAGCGACGGCCGCATGGTCTATGTGGCGCACACCGTGCGCGAGCGCGCCGAAGCGCGGACCGAGGTGGCGATGAGCGCCGCCCTTGCGGCGATCTCGATCGGCCTGCTCGGCCACGTGTGGTTGCGCTTGCGCGTGCGCAGCGAGCTGCGCCCGCTGGAGCGCCTGACCGATAAGCTCGAACAGCACGACCCGCTCGATCCGGCGCAAGCCCTGGGCACGGCCGAACGCGCCGAGCTGGCGCCGGTGCATGCTGCCATTGACCAACTCGGCCAGCGCCTCGCGCGCCGCGTGGCGCATGAGCGCGCTTTCGCAGCTCATGCAGCGCATGCGCTGCGCACGCCGCTGGCCGGCATGGAGGCGCAGCTCGCGGTGGCGCTGCTGGAGAGCACGCCCGCGGTACAGCAGCGCCTGCAGCGGGTGCGCGAGGCCTCCATGCGTTTGCAGCGCGTGGTGCAGTCCCTGCTCGACTTGTTCCGCGTGGGCAGCGAGGTGCACCGCGAGGCCGTGGACTTGAAAGCCCTGGTGGCGCACTTGCCGGTCGAAGGGCTAGTGGTTGTGGTGCAAGGCCAGGGCCCACTCGCCGCCGACCCCGACCTGCTGGCCGCCGCTTTGGCCAATCTGCTCGACAACGCCAAGCGCCACGGTGCGCGGCAGGTCGTCGTCAGCACCCCCGCGCGCGGCACGCTGCGCCTGCAAGACGACGGTCCCGGCGCCACGCCCGAGCGCCTGCACGAGCTGCGCGAGGCACTGCGCCACCAGCACTACGAGGGCCACACCGGCCTGGGCCTGATGCTGGCCGACCTGGTGGCGCGCTCGCATGGCGGGGCGCTCTGGCTGCCGCCCACGCCGCAGGGCTTTGCCGTCGAACTGCGCCTGGTCCCGGCTGACGGCGATGGGCGCACGGTTTGATACATCGGTCGCCGCCGGCTTCAGGCGCCCTTCAGCATCGCCCACCAGACTGCGCTTCCAACCGGTACCCCGCCGCACCTTCATGCCCACCTTTGCCCGCACCCATGGCCGTCTTCTGCTGTGCTGCGCGCTGGGCGCGGCTGGCGCGGGCAGCCGAGCGAGTGAGCCCGAGGCCGCTGCGCCGCCGCGAGCGCCGAGCGTCATCAGCGTGATCGAGTTGCCGCCACCCGTTACTGGCCTGCCCGGTGGCGCGCGCCAACGCAGCCACCATGCCCTGAGCATCGCCACCGATGCACCCAAGCCCCTGCTGCGCAGCCTGGGCCTGGACGCCACCGATTGCAGCCTGCGCTTTCGCCTGCCCACGCGCATCAAGTCGTCGCGTGAGACGGCCAGCGGCTTGAGCGTGGAGCTACAGGCTCAGGCCGGCTTGGGTTGCAGGTTCTGAGGCGCCTTTGATCGCCTTGGCTCCAGCGCCGCCGCCACTGTCTGCGCTGCATTCACCTTGCCGTGGCCGAACCAGCGGCTGTGACCCTTGGCGTCACAGCTGCCGAAAGCGTGGCCTGTCATCGGGTCGGTGCCGGCGTTCGTGATCTTGTCGGCAGTGGCTTGGAGCAGGGCCTTGACCTCGGCGGCCCTCAAGCGAGGGTTGGCCGACAGCATCAGCGCCGCAATGCCGGCCACCAGGGGGTGGCGCTCGACGTGCCGCCGAACAGGCCGGTGTAGCGACAAGCTGGGGGCTTGCGCTGCCGTGTGGAGTCAGCGTGGCCGGCCGAGCGCCATGGTCCAGTAGCTGCGGTACGTCGTCGCGCTGGTGCCCGGCACGCAGGCCACCGCGATGTCGACGAAGTTACCGTTCATGATGTTGACGCAATGGCCCTCGCTGGCCATCCAGCCGTCGACCACATCGGCGACCGTGGCCTGGCCGGCGGCGATGTTCTCACCGTAGCTGCTCCAGTTGTAGCCCGCGGCCGTGATGCGTTGGCCGGCGCTGCTGCCACCCGAGCCGGTGTGGCTGAAGAAGTTGCCGCTGACCATGTCGCGCGAGTGGGCGTCGGCCGCGAGGCCCAGGTTGCCGTTCCAGGCCAGCGCAACCGCAGGGGCGAAGCTGCCGCGGCTGCCGCAGACGGCGCCGGCACTGCGGAACTGGTTGACGCGGGCCAGCACTGTCGCGCCGAAGTCGGGCAGGTTGCAGGTGCCGGTGGTGACGACCAAGGGGCTGGCGCCAACCGGACCTGTGCTGGGCGCCGGTGTGGCCGGCGCTGCGGCGGCGGGCGGTGTGCCGGCAGCCGTGGGCGTGGGGTCACTGCCGCCACCGCCGCAGGCGGCGAGCAAGACGGCGACCGCGCTGGCGGCCAGGGCGCGGGTGCGCGCGCATCGTGCGCTGGAGTAGAGATTTTTGTTCACGCACCGAGCCTAGCCAGGTGACTGCTGCTGACGCGTAAACATCGGTAAGACCCGGATACCGAATGGCCCCGAGCGTGCGATGGGTCACGGCCGCAGCGCGCAGCCGCAGGCTCGCGGGCGAGCTTTGGTGCGAGCTGTGGTGCGGGTCGTGGTGCGAGCCGCCGTGCGAGCCGTGGTGCGAGCCACCGTGCGAGCTGTCGGGCGAGCCGCGAACGCGGGGTGGCCGCTTACGCTCATGTCCCCCGTGTCGGGCTTCGCCCGCCCCTCCTCCTTTACTTCGCTACAGCGGCCACCCCACGCTCGCGGCCTACCACCCTGGGTGGCGTGCGAGAAGGGGGCACACCATCTTTGGTGGTGGATCGGGCCGCTGGGGTGCCCTGCGCAGTGAAGTAAAGGAGGAGGCGTAGGCCGCAGGCCGAAGCCGGGGGACATGAACGGAGCAGGGCCCCCTAGTGGGCCGATCACGCGCCAATGCAGGTACGCGTGAGCCAGCGCAGCAGCAAACGCTGCATCCGACCAAACGTAGCTGCTGGTTGCGACGCGATCGAACGCGATTCGCTGTCAGTGCCTGAAGTGACGCACGCCGGTGAACAGCATGGCGATCGCGCGCTCGTCGGCGGCCGCGATGACTTCGGCGTCGCGCATCGAGCCGCCTGGCTGGATCACGCAGGTGGCACCGGCATCGATGACAACGTCCAGGCCGTCGCGGAAGGGGAAGAAGGCGTCGCTCGCGACGGCCGAGCCGGCCAGCGTGAGGCCGGCGTTCTGCGCCTTGATGCTCGCGATGCGGGCGCTGTCGATGCGGCTCATCTGGCCAGCGCCGACGCCCAGGGTCATGCCGCCCGAGCAGAACACGATGGCATTGCTCTTGACGAACTTGGCCACCTTCCAGGCGAACAGTAAGTCGTTCAGTTGCGCCGGGGTCGGTGCCAGACGGGTCACCAGGCGCAACTCTTCGGGTGCGACGTTGCGGGCGTCGTTCGACTGCAGCAGCAGACCGCCGCCGATGCGCTTCATGTCCAGCGCATTGGTGGCGCGGGACAGGTCGACTTCGAGCAGGCGCACGTTTTGTTTGGCGGCGAACACCACACGCGCTTCGGGCGTGATGTCGGGCGCGATGATGACTTCGACGAAGAGCTTGGCCACCTGCTCGGCGGTGGCGCCGTCGAGCGGCGCGTTGAAGGCGATGATGCCGCCGAAGGCCGAGGTCGGGTCGGTCTTGAGGGCTTTGGCATAGGCCTCGGCGACGGTCGCCCCCAGGGCCACGCCGCACGGGTTGGCGTGCTTGACGATGACGCAGGCGGCGCTGTCGCGCAAAGTCTTGACGCACTCCCAGGCCGCGTCGGCATCGGCAATGTTGTTGTAGCTCAGGGCCTTGCCCTGCAACTGCGTCCAGCCGGCCAGCAGGCCGCGCGGCACGACCGCGTCGCGGTAGAAGGCGGCACTCTGGTGCGGGTTCTCGCCGTAGCGCAGATCCTGCGTCTTGACCAGTTGCTGCGTGAACACCTCGGGGTACTCGGCCCGCGCAGGCACCTTGTCGCCGGCCTGCTCGGCACCGGGCTCGAGCGCCGTGAGGTAGTTGGCGATCATGCCGTCGTAGGCGGCGGTGTGGGCGAAGACCTTTTTGGCCAGCATGAAGCGGGTGGCGCGTTGCACGCCCCCGGCTTTCAGCTCGGCCAGCACACGTGGGTAGTCGTCGGGGTCGATCACGACGCTCACGTCTTGCCAGTTCTTGGCCGCAGCGCGCAGCATTGCCGGGCCGCCGATGTCGATGTTCTCGATCGCGTCGTCGAGCGTGCAGTCGGCCTTGGCGGTGGTTTGGGCGAAGGGGTAGAGATTGATCACCAGCAGGTCGATGGTGCCGATGCCGTGTTCCCTCAGCGCAGCCATGTGCGCCGGCACATCACGGCGCGCCAGCAGGCCGCCATGAATGCGCGGGTGCAGGGTCTTGACGCGGCCGTCGAGCATTTCGGGGAATCCGGTGACTTCGCTGACCTCCGTTACGGGCAGGTGGTTCTGCGCCAGCAGCTTGGCCGTGCCGCCGGTTGATAGCAGCTTGACGCCGGCGGCATGCAGCGCGCGCGCGAGGTCGACGATGCCGGTCTTGTCGGAGACGGAGAGCAGGGCGGTGATTGAGTTCATCGCAGGTTCCAGGTGACACCCAACCCCGTTCGCCCTGAGCTTGTCGAAGGGCCGCGGGCAGGCTTCGACAGGCTCAGCCCGAACGGGCCCGGACAACTATTTGAGCAGTTTGTGATCGAGCAACTTGCGCCGCAGCGTGTTGCGGTTCAGGCCCAGCCACTCGGCGGCCTTGCTCTGGTTGCCCTCGGCGTATTTCATGACCACGTCGAGCAAGGGCTTCTCGACGGTGGCGATGACCATGCCGTGCATCGAGTGCGGCTCGGCGCCATGCAGGTCCTTGAAGTACTGCTCCAGGCTCTCACGCACGCAGGCGTCGATGTGTTTCTTGCTCATGCCGTCAGTTCGATCAGGTCGTCATTGGCCGCCGCTGCGATCAGGCGCGGCAGCCGTTCATGTTGTTCGGCCAGGCGCGCGAACCAGTCGGTCACGGCACTCACCTGGGCGCGACAGTCGTCGATGCGGTTCATCTCGGCGCGGAAGGCTTCGCCTCCGGGCAGTTCGCGCAGGGCCCAACCGATGTGCTTGCGTGCGCTGCGCACACCGCTGACCTCGCCATACAAGCCGTAGTGGTCGTGCAAGTGTTCGGTCAACCAGGCGGCGGCGTCCGCCGTGCTCGGGGGCGCCAGGGTTTGGCCAGTGGCCAGGTAGTGAGCGATCTCGCGAAAGATCCATGGCCGCCCCTGCGCCGCACGGCCCACCATCAGCGCGTCGGCACGGGTGTAGGCCAACACCGCGCGCGCTTTCTCGGGCGAATCGATGTCGCCATTGGCGACCACGGCGATGCCCAGCGCAGCCTTTACCGCGGCCACTGTGTCGTATTCGGCCAGGCCCTTGAAGCCCTGCTCGCGCGTGCGGCCGTGCACCGTGACCAGGGCCACGCCAGCCTGCTCGGCCAGGCGCGCCATCGCCACGGCGTTCTTCTCACCGGCGCTGCGGCCGGTGCGCATCTTCAGCGTCACCGGCACGCCGTGCGGTGCGCTGGCGGCGACCACGGCTTCGATGATTCGCACGGCCAGCGGCACATTGCTCATCAGCGCCGAGCCGGCCCAGACGTTGCAGACCTTCTTGGCCGGGCAGCCCATGTTGATGTCGATGATCTGCGCGCCGCGGTCGATGTTGTAGCGCGCCGCGTCGGCCATCTCGGCCGGGTCCACGCCGGCGATCTGCACCGCGATCGGGCCGGGCTCACCGGTGTGGTCGGCCCGCCGCGAGGTCTTGAGCGAGGACCACAGCGCGCGCTGGCTGGTG
>JANNGJ010000302.1:0-4749 GCA_031403815.1 Burkholderiales bacterium
ATAGAACTGGCCCAGCTCGCCCTGCTGGCGGTAGCTGAAGGCGGTGGGGGCGGCGGCGTCGGGCTTGCGCAGGTAGACGGTGACGCGCTGCTTGGGCGTGGCCGGGTCGAGGCTTTCATACATCAGCTGTGCGCTCTTGCCACCGGCGTCGGGCAGCAGGCGCCCGCCCATCAATTCGAAGCCTTCGCCGCGCAGGTCGAACAGCTTGACGGGGATGTCGATGCGCCGGGTGAGCCAGCGCGACAGGTGTTCTTCCTGGGCCCTGACTTCGATCGGGTGGCGCGGCTCGGGCACATACACGCTGTGCGCCAGCGCGGCGCGCTGGACCCAGCCGGCCGGCGTGCCGGCAGCATCGGCCGTGCGCGCGGCGGCGATGGCGCTGGCGGTCCGCTGGCCCTGCCATTGCCACATGCCGCCGGCGCCGACGACGGCGCCGGCCACCAGCAGCCCGGCCACCATGGCCGCCTGGGCCCAGCGCGGGTGGGCGCGGTGCTGCCACACGGTGTCGACCAACGCCGGCGGCACGACTTCGCCGAGCACGGGGTCGAAGCGGGCGCGCAGGGCGTCGCGGTCGGCGGCCCACAGGCGCACGCGGGCGGCGGCCTCGGGCTGCTCGCGCAGCCAGGCGTCGATTTGCGCGCGGCGCGTGGCATCGAGCTCGCCGTCGAGCCAGGCGCTGAGGTCGGTGTCGCTGAAGTCGTCGGGGGGGGACATGGCAATTCCTGGGGTGGCGCTAGACCACGCGGCGCAAGTCGGGTTTGTTGGCGCTGCGCGGGCTGTCGCCGGCGGCGCCGCCGTCGAGCCACTCGCGCATCGCGACGCGGGCGCGGCTGACGCGCGACATCACGGTGCCGGCCGGCACTTGCAGCACGGCGGCGGCTTCGGCATAACTGAGCTGCTCCACCAGCACCAGCAGCAAGGCGCTGCGCTGGTCGGGCACCAGGCTTTCGAGCGCGGCGCTCAGGTCCAGGCGCAGGCCGGCGTCGCCGCCCAGGCCCTGCCGGGCGTCTTGCACTTCTGTCAGGCGCTCGGGCGCCAAGACATCCAGGCGGCGGTCGCGGCGCAGGGTGTCGAGGTGGGCGTTGTGGGCAATCGACAAGAGCCACAGCACGATGTCGCGCTGCGGGTCGAACTGGCGCCAGTGGCCGAGCGCGCGTTCGAGCGCGATCTGCACGATGTCGTCGGCGGCCGCCACGTCAAACACCAGCGAGCGCGCATAGCGCCGCAGGCGCGGGATGGCGCCGACGAGTTGCTGGCGAAAGGCGGGCGGAGCGCTCATGGTGTTGTTACGCGCGGCTGACGTTGTCTATTCCGCGAGCAGGTCGCGCCGCCTCACTTCGGCTTCTTCGCCGGGTCGATATCGACCATGTGGTACCAGTCCTGCCAGAACACCGGCCGCCGCACACCATCGACCCAGGGGTGCCACATGTCGGTGGAGATGCGGTGCACGTTGTTCTTGTATGGCATGTAGGCCGTGGCGATGAGTTGCGCGCGGCGGAACAGGGCCTCGCGCTCGGGGCCGTCGGGCAGCGACGACAACTGCTGGTAAACGGCGTCGAACTCGGCATTCTTAAAGCGGGCGAAGTTCTGGCCGCCGGCCTGGGTGCTGTCGAGGCGCATCAGCGAACCCAGGCCGTCGGGGTTGCTGGCCGAGCCGCCGAGGGCCCAGACCTGCAGCTTGCCGGCGCGCGCCTGCTTCAACTGCTCGGGCCACTGGCTCACGCTGGTCTTGCTGCGGATGCCGATCACGGCCAAGTCCTTCTTCCACAGCGACTCGAACTCGCGGCTGATCTGGTCGGCCTGCGAAGCGCGGTCGATGACGAGCGGCTTGCCGTCGGGCAGCTCACGCCAGCCGTCGCCATCACGGTCAAGGTAGCCGAACATGTCGAGCAGGGCCTTGGCGCGCGCCGGGTCGTGGTCACCCATCGCCGTCTTGAGCTTGGGGTCGTAGCCGGTGGCATGCGGCGTGACGAGGCCCTGCGCCGGCACCGCCTGGCCGCGGTAGCCGATGCGGATCAGTTTGTCGAGGTTGGTGGCCAGCGCGATGGCGCGCCGCAGGGCCACCTTGTCGGGCGTGTAGCCGCCGACGACGGGGTCTTCCATGTTGAAGTAGACGTAGGCGCTGTCGGGGTTGGCCTGGCGCGCCATGCGCAGGCCGCGCTTGGCCAGGTGGGGCGCCAACTGGCCGTTGGGCGCAGCCTGGTTGACGTACTCACCCGGCACCGCGCCGGTTTTCGACACGACGGTGTCGATCTCGGCGTTGAGGAAGGCCAGCCAGTAGGGCTGCGCTTCTTCGATGATGGAGATGCGCACCTCGTCCACCAGCGGCAAGCGCCGCCCTTTCAGGCGCGCAAGCATGGCCTGGCCCTCGACATCGCCGGCCGCGGGCTCGGCGTCCCAGCGCTCGTCGCGGTACTCGGGGTTGCGCTCCAGCACGATCAGCGAGCTGCGCCGCCATTGCTTCAACTTGAAGGGCCCTGTGCCGACCGGATGCTGAGCGATCTTGTCGCCGTAGAACTCGACCACCTCGCGCGCCTGCGCGCCATAGGTTTCGGGCGCCGCGAGCAGCAGGTGAAAACGCGGGCGCGGCTCGCGCAGCTTGAATTGCAGCGTGTGGCGGTCGAGCGCCTTCAGGCCCTCCACCGACGCGTCGAAGTCGAAGGGCTTCTTGGCGTCGAGCGCGGCCTTGCGCACCTCGGCCAGGCCGACGAAGCCGGCGCTGGCGTCGATCACGCCCCAGTTCGGGCTCTTGTTGGCCGGGTCGGCGATGCGCTGGAAGGCGTACAGGAAGTCCTGCGCGACGACTTCGCGCTTCGCCCCCGTAAAAGCCGGGTCGCTCTGGAAGTAGATGCCCGGGCGCACGCGCACCGTCCAGGTTTTGAAGTCGGGTGACGGCTCGGGCATGCCCGCCGCCAGCCGGGGCACGATCTTGGCCGGCCGCGCCAGGTGGTCGTAGGCGTAGAGCGCTTCGAAGATGTGGCTGTTGACGGCGAGCGAATAGATGTCGTTGACCTTGGCCGGGTCGAAGCCGGTCTCCGCGGTGCGGAAGGCCAAACGAAGCACCTTCAGGGGCTTCGCCGCCTGAGTCGGAAGCACCTTGGGCTCGTTGCTATTGGCCGCGAGTGCTGCGCCGGCCGTCAGCGCGGCGGTGAGGAGCGCGCAGAACCAGCGCATCACGATGCCGGTTTCTTCGCCAGGTCGATGTCCACAAAGTGCCACCACTCCTGCCAGAACAGCGGCCGCCGGTAGCCGATCACCCAGGGGTGCCAGATGTCAGTGGAGATGCGGTGGCTGAGGGCGCGGTAAGGCATGTAGACGGCGCCGATCATCTTGGCCTCCTTGAACAGCGCCTCGCGCTCGGGGCCGTCGGGCAGGCCGGACAACTGCTTGTAGATCTCGTCGAAGCGGGCGTTCTTGAAGCGCGCCATGTTCTGGCCACCGGTCTGCACGGAGTCGAAGCGCGCCAGCGAGCCCTGGCCATCGGGGTCGGCAGCGCTGCCGGCAAGGCCCCAGACCTGGAAGTTGCCGGCCCGGCCCGCCTTCAGGTTCTCGGCGAAGGACTGCACCTTGAAGCGGGTCTGGATGCCGATGGCTTCGAGGCTCTTGCGCCACAAGGTGTCGAACTCGCGGTTGATCTGTTCGGGCTGGGTCGAGCGCAGGATCTCCAGCGGCTTGCCGTCGGGCAACTCGCGCCAGCCGTCACCATTGCGATCAACGTAGCCGAACAGGTCGAGCAGGGCCTTGGCGCGGGCCGGGCTGTAGTCGCTCATCTCGCTCTTGTAGGCCGGGTCGTAGCCGGTGGTGTTCGGCACCACGTTGGACTGCGCCGGCACCGCCTGGCCCTTGCGCACCATGCGGATCTCGCGCTCGTTGTCGTAGCCCAGGCTGATGGCGCGGCGCAGCGCGATCTTGTCGGGCGTGGTGCCGCCGACCACCGGGTCGTCCATGTTGAACATGAAGAAGCCGGCGTCGGAGTTGACCTGGCGAAGGGCCTGGATGCCGCGCTTTGCCAGGTTGGGCGCCAGCGTGCCGTTGGGCATCGCCTGCGTGATGAAGCCGCCCGGCAGGCTGCCGGCGCTTGTGGCCAGGATGTCGACTTGCCCGTTGAGGAAGGACAGCCAGAACGGCTGTTCCTCGGGCACGATGGTGACGCGCACCTCGTCAATCATCGGCAGCTTGCGGCCCTTGAAGCGCGCCAGCAGCGCCTGGCCCTCGGCGTCGTCGGCGGCCGGCGTGGCGTCGTAGAAGCGCTCGCGGTACTCCGGGTTGCGCTCGAGCACGATGAGCGATGAGCGGCGCCACTGCTTCAACTTGAATGGGCCCGTGCCCACTGGGTGCGCGTCGATCTGGTCGCCGTAGAACTCGACCAATTCGCGCGCCTGCGCGCCGACGAGGTCGGAGCCGGCCAGGATGCCGAAGACCAGGCGCGGGCGCGGCTCGGCGACCTTGATCTGCAGGGTGTAGCGATCGAGCGCCTTCAAGCCCTCGATCGGCGCGTCATAGTTGAAGGGCTTCTTGGCGTCGAGTGCGGCCTTGCGCACTTCGCTCAGGCCGACGATCTTGTAGGTGTCGATCCAGCCCCACAGCGGGCTCTTGTTGGCCGGGTCGGCGATGCGCTGGTAGGGGTAGACAAAGTCCTGTGCCGTGACTTCGCGGCGCACGCCCTTGAAGGCCGGGTCGCTCTGGAAGTAGATGCCTTGCCTGAGCTTGATGGTCCAGGTGCGGAAGTCGGCCGAGACCTGCGGCATG
>JANNGJ010000303.1:0-6950 GCA_031403815.1 Burkholderiales bacterium
CACCGAGAACCCGCAACTGGTGCAGGCCTTTGGCGTCAATGTGCCGCGCATGATCACGCTGACTTATGGCTTCGGCGTCGGCCTGGCCGGGCTGGCCGGCGTGATGGCCGCGCCGATTTACCAAGTCAACCCGCTGATGGGCGCCGACCTCATCATCGTCGTCTTCGCCGTCGTCGTGATCGGCGGCATGGGCTCGATCCTGGGCTCGATCCTGACCGGCTTCGGCTTGGGCGTGGTGGAAGGGCTGACCAAGGTGTTCTACCCTGAGGCCTCCAACATCGTGATCTTCGTCGTCATGGTGATCGTGCTGCTGATCCGCCCCGCCGGCCTGTTCGGCACCCAGAAATGAGCGCGCCCGACATCCCGCCGCGCGCCGGCAGCGACCCCCGCGCCCAACGCCTGGCATTCGCCGTGATGGTGGCGGTGCTGCTGCTCGCGCCGCTGGTCGTCTACCCGGTGTTCATGATGAAGGTGATGTGCTTCGCGCTCTTCGCCTGCGCCTTCAACCTGCTGATCGGCTTCGGCGGCCTGCTGTCCTTCGGCCACGCCATGTTCCTCGGCTCGGGCGGCTACGCGGCAGCGCATGCGGCCAAGATCTGGGGCCTGTCGCCCGAGCTGGCCATCCTGTTCGGCACGGCGGTGGCAGTGCTGCTGGGTACGGTGGTCGGGATGCTGGCCATCCGCCGTCAGGGCATCTACTTCGCGATGATCACGCTGGCCTTGGCCCAGATGGTCTATTTCTTCGCCCTGCAAGCGCCTTTCACTGGCGGCGAAGACGGCATCCAGGCTGTGCCACGCGGGCGCCTCTTCGGCCTCATCGACCTGTCGCAAACCATGGCCATGTACGGCCTGGTGATGGCCATCTTTCTGGCCGGCTTCGTGCTCATCTGGCGTGTCGTGCATTCGCCCTTCGGCCAAGTGCTCAAGGCGATCCGCGAGAACGAGAGCCGCGCCATCTCGCTGGGCTTCGACGCCGACCGCTACAAGCTGGTGGCCTTCATCATCTCGGGCGGCGTGGCCGGGCTGGCCGGTGCCACCAAGGCCATCGTGTTCCAGCTCGCCTCGCTGACTGACGTGCACTGGACGATGTCGGGCGAGGTCGTGCTGATGACGCTGCTCGGTGGCTTGGGCACGCTGTTCGGCCCGGTTATCGGCGCGGCCATCATCATCACCATGCAGAACTACCTGGCCCAGCTCGGTGCCTGGGTCACAGTGGTGCAGGGCGTGATCTTCGTGATCTGCGTGCTGGCCTTCCGCCGCGGCGTGATCGGCGAGCTCGGGCGCTGGCTGAAGAAGACGTTGTAGTCGGCTACCGCCCGCAGCCTACCCGATGAGCCTGGCCACCCGATTTTTTCGCTGGCATCGCTGGGCCGGCTACCTCATTGCCTTGCAGGTGCTGGCCTGGGTGCTCGGCGGCCTGCTCTTTGCGTGGCTGCCGTTCCAGCCCTGGGTCAAGGGCGCCGACGCGGTGCTCAAGCCGCAGCAGCCCCTGCCGCCGGACTGGCCCCGCGCGCTGGCGGGCTTGCCGGGCGAGCGCGGTCCGTGGCTTTCGGTGCACAGCGTGGCCACGGCCGGCGGCCCGGCGCTGAAGCTGCGCGATGCCCGCGGCGAGCTCTGGTTGAGCGCGGCGGGCGGCGAATTGGCCGCGCCCGACGCCCAGGCCATCGCCCGCTACGCGCGCACGCTGTACCGCGGCGACGGCGCGCCGCAGTCGCCGCTGAGCCTGACGCAAGCGCCGCGTCGCCTGGGCATCGTGCGTGAACTCGGCGAGCGCACCAATGCGTGGCAAGTGCGCTTCGACGACACCCTGGGCACACGCCTCTACTTCGACGCCCGCAGCGGCGAATTGCTGGCCGTGCGCAACGAAGCCTGGGTGGTCTATGACTTCTTCTGGCGCCTGCACGTGATGGACTACGAAGGCGGCGAAGACTTCAACAACAGCCTGCTGCGCGGCGCCTCGATTGCCGCGTTCGGCCTGGTGCTGACGGGGCTGACGCTGATGGCGCTGGCCCTGCGCCGCCGTTGGCGTCGACGCCGGCCGTCGAACTGACCGGCCAACGCCAGCGCCTCACGACAGCGCCTCACGACAGGCGCTTCACGCCCTCCAGCGCGCAGGCGTACACCGCGTTGCGTAGCGCCGCGATGGCTTCATAGCGCGTGAAGCTGCGCCGCCAGGCCAGCACCACGCGGCGTGTTGGCACGGGCGGCGCAAACTTCACGTAGGCGATGTGCGGCTGCGGCTCCTTGGGCACGCTCAGCTGCGGCACCACCGTGATGCCCATGCCCGAGGCCACCATGTACTTGATGGTCTCCAGCGACGAGCCCTCGAAGCTCTTGCGAATGCCCTCGGCATTGCCGGCGAAGCGCGCGTACTCTGGGCAGACCTCGAGCACGTGGTCGCGAAAGCAATGCCCGGTGCCGAGCAGCAGCATCGTTTCCTGCTTCAGCTCTTCAGCGCTAACGCTCTTGCGTTTGGCCAGCGGGTGGGTCTTGGGCACCGCGATCATGAACGGCTCGTCGTACAGCGGCGCCACCGCCAGGCCGCTGTCAGGAAACGGCTCGGCCAGGATGGCGCAGTCGAGATCGCCGGTGCGCAGCATCTCCAGCAGCTTGACGGTGAAGTTCTCCTGCAGCATCAGCGGCATCTGCGGGTTGGTGTCGATGGTGTGGCGCACCAGCTCGGGCAGCAGGTAGGGCCCGATGGTGTAGATGATGCCCAGCGTGAGCGGCCCGGCCAGCGGGTCTTTGCCGCGCTTGGCAATCTCCTTGATGGCGGCGGCCTGCTCGATCACGGTCTGGGCCTGGCGCACGATGGCCTCGCCCAGGTGCGTGACGCTCACTTCGTTGGCGCCGCGCTCGAACAGCTTCACGTCGAGTTCTTCTTCGAGCTTCTTGATCGCCACGGAGAGCGTTGGTTGCGACACGAAACACGCTTCGGCCGCGCGGCCGAAATGCTTCTCTCGGGCAACGGCAACGATGTAGCGCAACTCGGTCAGTGTCATGAACTCGAACCTCGGACTTGAGGATAGCGCAGCCGCCGCGGTGGCGCGACGCGCGCCCGCCAGCATCACGGCATGCCACTTCACGCCGCGCGCTTGTGGCGCGAGTTCGCAGCGCGCAAGCTGGCCCCGCGGCATGTGCCGTGCCCCGAAGGAGTCGTATGAGTCGAAGCATCGTTCGCGCCAGCATCGCCGCTGCCCTGGCGCTGAGCCTGGGCG
This sequence comes from Burkholderiales bacterium, assembly GCA_031403815.1. GTDB lineage: Bacteria > Pseudomonadota > Gammaproteobacteria > Burkholderiales > Burkholderiaceae_C > CADEEN01. The sequence continues at coordinate 3,219 of JANNGJ010000303.1, forward strand.
CCTGCGTGGTGGTGCCGGTGGACCCGCGTACCGGCCAGCCGTACCCGTACCCTTACCCGTCAGCCAACACTGAAGGCGGGGCCCGCACCACCGTCATCATGCCCCCCGCACCGGCCGCGCCGCCACAGTAAAGCGTGCTCACCGCGCGCCTGTACCCGCTCAACGTGCAAGCCAACAAAGGCGGCCTGCTCAACGCGGTGGTGGTGGACCTGCACACCGGGCGCGGCAGCTTCAACGTGGCCTATCAGGGCGACAACTTGCAAGGCGAGGCCACCCGCGTCGACGCGGCCTATGTCGGCTTCGGGCGCATCCACAGCGAGGTGCTGGGCACACCGCCGCGCAACAGCAGCGGCCAGCGCGGTATCGCGAATGCTTTCGGGGCCAAGGGCGTCAATGCGCAATGCGAATACGTCATCACCGGGCCGGCGCTGGGCACGGGCGTTTGCCTGTTCTCCGACGGCGCGAAGTACCAACTGCACTTTGGCGGCTGAGCGCCGGCTGGGCCCCCGTCCACCCCGGCAAAGCGAGGGCCAGGTATGGGGCGGTGAGCTGACCTTTGGTATCGGCCATTCCGGGACGGGGCTCGGCCATGAGCGGGCACGCGGGACTGGCAGGTTTGCGGCGCGTGTCTCCAACGAGCGGAAAGGTGCATCACCAACGCACCTTCACTTGCGATACATCAATCACCCGCCGCACCCGCGGCCGTAGAGTCATTTCCACCGGTTCACGAGACCGGTGGTCCAGCGGGGGCCCTACCCGCGAATGACAACAGAAAGGGGTCAACGACATGTCCCACACCTTCGCACCCATTGCCTACGCGGTCGCCGTCCTGTTTCTCTCTGCACCCATGATCGGTTCGGTCGGCGCCGCCACGATCGCCAACAGTGCTGCCAACAAGCCCGCTGCCGCGCAGCCGGCTGCCCAGCAAGGGGCCGTGCACAAGATCGTCCTGAAGACAGGCATCAAAGACGGCAGGATGGTGTACCTCGACGAGAAGGGCAGCGTGAACCCTGGCCTCAAGGGCAAGGTCGGCGACACCGTCGAGATGACCATCACCAGCGGGGAAGGCGCCCAGCACGACATCGTGATCGACAGCGTCATGAAGTCGCCAATGTTCGACGGCAAGAGCAAGCCCACCAAGGTCAGCTTCAAGCTCACGCAGTCCGGCAAGTTCACCTATTACTGCTCGGTCCCCGGCCACAGGCAGGCCGGCATGGAAGGCCTGCTGGAAGTGACGGGCCCGGCCGACGCCGCCGCCAAGGCACCGGCCGCCGCGCCGACGGCAGTGGTGGGGGCGGCCCCGGCGATCGGCGCGATTGCTCCGGCCTCCACCAAAGCCGTCAGCATCGCGGCGGACCCCAACGCCGTTCCCAGGCCCCTGGGCGACCGCTCGCCGCAGTTGGTGAAGTACGCCATCGAAACCGTGGAACTCGACGGCCGCCTGGACGACGGCACCACCTTCACCTACTGGACCTTTGCCAGGAAGGTTCCCGGCCCCATGCTGCGGGTGAAGGAAGGCGACACCGTCGAAGTGGCGCTGAGCAACGACAAGAGCAGCAAGGCGATCCACTCGATCGACCTGCACTCCGCCACCGGCGGCCTGGGCGGCGGCGAGCACACGCAAGTGGCTCCTGGCGAAACCAAGACCATCACCTTCAAGGCGCTGAACCCGGGCCTGTACGTCTACCACTGCGCCACGCCGTCGGTGGCTCACCACATCTCCGCCGGCATGTACGGCCTCATCCTGGTCGAGCCCAAAGGCGGCCTACCCAAGGTGGACAAGGAGTTCTACGTGATGCAAGGCGACCTGTACACCAACCACAAGTTCGGCACCAAGGGCCACCACGAGTACAACCACGACAAGGCCGGCGATGAGCTGCCCTCCTACTACACCTTCAACGGATCGGTCGGCGCGCTCGGCAAAGAGCACAAGATGGAGGTCAACGTCGGCGAGACCGTGCGGATCTACTTCGGTGTTGGTGGCCCCAACAAGGTTTCCTCGTTCCACGTGATCGGCGAGATCTTCGACAAGGTGTACAGCGAAGGCTCCACCAACACTGTGAAAGAGAACGTGCAGACGACGCTGGTGCCAGCCGGCGGCGCGACCATCGTCGACTTCAAGGTGCAGCATCCCGGCAAGTACCTCCTGGTCGACCATGCGCTGTCGCGGGCCGGAAAAGGCTTGGCCGGCGTCTTGGAAGTCAAGGGCAAGGCTGACCCGACCGTCTACAGCTCTTCGCACAAGGGCCCCGGCGACATGGCGCACTGAGGCGCATGAGGGCAGACAAGCCCGGCGCGCGGGCATCACTCCTTTTCATGCATCGTGATGCACTCGTGGACGTTCAGGAACTCTTCGCGCAGGGGTCCGACCCCTCGAGGGCGAACTGACGTTCGAGGGCGCCGGCCGGTCGGCGCGCACAAGCGGGCCGACCTGGTCTCCGGGAACGGCGGGCGTCGCCGGCGCGGTGCAGGAAGATTCGGATGCGCCTGTAGCCGTCGAGCACGATAGACAGGGCCAGGTCGCGCACCCGCCATTGGGCGCCGGTGCAGAGGTCCACGGTTTGTGGCTGCGTCGTGCGGTGCTTCGAAGGCTTGGCCAAGCACCGCACCACTGCTGCGACACAGCCGATGGGCATACCCGCTTTGGAGCCATTTATCTGGGTGGCTGAATGACTGCAACGGGTCGAAGGGTGTCGACCAACCCTGCGAAATCGATGACCGCTTCACAGCACGTTGGCGACATCGATCAAGCGCCCCCTGCTTCCGAGAGGGCTGCGCCGGAACTCTGTGCTCATCGCAATTGAGCATGCGCGGCCCTCAAGCCTTCAAGTAATCCACCCGCGACGCCAGCCAACGCTGAACCTGTGCCGCTGCCGCGGCCGGGTGTTCGGCCAGCAGCCTCGGCGCCACGCGCCGCGCCTGTTCGAGCAAAGCGCTGTCGGCGCCCAGATCGGCAAAGCGCAGCAGCGCATCCCCGCTCTGCCGCGCTCCCATGAACTCCCCTGGCCCGCGGATGTCGAGATCGCGGCGGGCGATCTCGAAGCCGTCGGTGGTCTCGGCCATCGCACGCAGCCGGTCCTTGCCCGTGGGCGACAGTGGCGCGGTGTAGAGCAGCACGCACACGCTGGCCACTGCGCCGCGGCCGACGCGGCCGCGCAGCTGGTGCAGCTGGCTCAGGCCGAAGCGCTCGGCGTGCTCGATCACCATCAGGCTGGCGTTGGGCACATCCACGCCGACCTCGATCACCGTGGTGGCCACCAGCACTTGCATCTGGCCGCTGGTGAACAGCGCCATGACAGCGGCCTTCTCGGCCGCCGGCATGCGGCCGTGCAGCAGGCCCACCATCGCGCCAGGCAGCTCGGCGTTCAGCTCGGTGTGGGTTTCGGTGGCGTTGCGCAGGTCGAGCGCTTCGCTCTCTTCGATCAACGGGCAGACCCAGTACACCTGCTTGCCCTGCGCCACCTCGTCGCGGATGCGCGCGATCACGTCGTCGCGACGCGCGTCGCCAATGACCTTGGTCACCACCGGCGTGCGGCCGGGCGGCAGCTCGTCGATGGTGCTGAGCGACAGGTCGGCAAAGTAGGTCATCGCCAGCGTGCGCGGGATCGGCGTGGCGCTCATCATCAGCAGGTGTGGTTCGAGCGCCTGCTGTTCGAGCTTGTCGCGCAGGGCGAGCCGCTGCGCCACGCCGAAGCGGTGCTGTTCGTCCACCACGGCCAGGCCGAGCTTGGC
>JANNGJ010000304.1:0-5202 GCA_031403815.1 Burkholderiales bacterium
GAGGAGCCGGAGTTCACGTGGGAGCGGACGGACAAGGCAGCGGCACTGAAGGCTGCGGCGGGGCTGTAGGCTCGGCGAGCGAAGGCCTGACGGGAAGCGGGCGTGCCGCACGCGGTCACGGCCGCCTTTATCCCTTGTCACTCGGGCTCGAATCCAGCTTCCCTTTGCGAGCGCACCGCAAGCACGTTGACACGGTCGTGATCGGCCAGATATTCGTAGAGGGCGACGTAGCCGCGTGCGCCCTTGCCAATGACGAGTTCGCGCGTGCTGCCATCCACGCGCCGGCCGATCATCGGATGGCTCTCGAGGAGCAAACACGCATCGGCAATTTCGGCAATCCGAGCCCCCACGTTGGCCACCCCGAAAGCCTGCAGATGCTCGGCAATGCGGTCGAAATCGATCGAAATGCGTTCAGCGAATTCAACTCGCGACACTGCCTGGCGCCTCAAGGAGCCAGCTTGCGCGCCTTCGGCCGCTTGGCCGGCCTGCCCGCGGCAATGTCGAGCGCGTACTTGCGCATTTCTGCCTGCGACACAGTCTTGCCGGTGCGCGCGATCTCGGCGCTGCGCTCGCGCGCTACAGCATAGAACTCGTTACGCGCCTTGGCACGTCCGGCCTTTTCGGCGACAGCTTGCACAATGAATGCGTGTGACGATACGCCCTCGGCCAGCGCGACCGTGGCGATGAGATCCTTCAGGTCCTCAGGCAAGCGGATCGTGGTGGTGGACATGGCGCTTCCTTCACATGTGTCGGGGGCTGGGCCAATGTAGCACTTTTGTGCTGCATTTGAATCATCACTTGAATCCGCGGACCGCCCGTGTCGGCTACTTCGCGCCCGATGATTCTGGCCACGCCGATGGTTAGAACAAGCCCACGATGCGCCCGTCGTCGTCCACATCGATCGCCAACGACGATGGCTTGGCCGGCAGGCCGGGCATGGTCATGATTTCGCCGCAGACCAGAACGATGAACTCGGCCCCCGCCGCCAGGCGCACTTCGCGGATGTTGAGCACGTGGCCGCTGGGCGCGCCGCGGGCCAGCGGGTCGGTCGAGAAGGAGTACTGGGTCTTGGCGATGCAGACCGGGAAGTGGCCGTAGCCCTGCTCTTGCAGGCGCTGCAGTTGCGCGCGCACCTTGGCGTCAGCGCTGATGTCGGCGGCACCGTAGATCTTGCGCGCCACGGCCTCGGCCTTCTGCCACAGCGTGGCGCTGTCTTCGTAGACGAAACGCATCGGTGAGGTCGCGGTCTCGATCACACGCACCACCTCGCGCGCCAGGCCCTCGGCGCCCCGTCCGCCCTCGGCCCAGTGGCGCGACAGCACCAGCGACACGCCGAGCACGGCCATCTTGCGCGTGAGCAGCGCGACTTCGGCCTCGGTGTCATGCACGAAGTGGTTCAGCGCCACCACACACGGCAGGCCGTAGTGTTCGCGCACGTTGTTGACATGGCGCTCGAGGTTGGCCACGCCCGCCTCGAGCCGCACCAGGTCTTCGCCCTGCAAGGCCTTGAGGTCGGCGCCGCCGTGGAACTTGAGCGCGCGCACAGTGGCCACCAGCACCACCACGTCGGGCCGCAGGCCAGACTGGCGGCACTTGATGTCGATGAACTTCTCGGCCCCCAGGTCGGCACCGAAACCGGCCTCGGTAACCACATAGTCGGCCAGCTTCAAGGCCGCTCGCGTGGCAATGACAGAGTTGCAGCCGTGAGCGATGTTGGCGAACGGCCCGCCGTGAATGAGGGCCGGGTTGTTCTCCAGCGTCTGCACCAGGTTGGGCTTGATGGCGTCGCGCAGCAGCGCGGTCATGGCCCCTTGGGCCTTGAGCTGGCTGGCGGTGATGGGCTGCAGGTCACGCGTCTGGCCGACGACGATGCGGCCCAGGCGTGCCTTGAGGTCACGCAGGTCGCGCGCCAGGCACAGGATGGCCATCACCTCGGAGGCCACCACGATGTCGAAGCCGTCCTGGCGCGGGAAGCCATTGCCCGGGCCGCCGAGGCCGACGGTGATGTCGCGCAGCGCTCGGTCGTTCATGTCCATCACCCGCTTCCAGCTGATGCGGCGCACATCGAAGCCGAGTTCGTTGCCGTGGTGGATGTGGTTGTCGATCAGCGCGGCCAGCAGGTTGTGCGCCAGCGCGATGGCGTTGAAGTCGCCGGTGAAGTGCAGGTTGATGTCTTCCATCGGCACCACTTGGGCATGGCCGCCACCGGCGGCCCCGCCCTTCATGCCGAAGACCGGCCCGAGCGAGGGCTCGCGCAGGCAGACGATGGCGTTCTTGCCGATGCGGTTGAAGGCATCGACCAGGCCCACCGTGGTCGTCGTCTTGCCCTCGCCGGCCGGCGTCGGGCTGATGCCGCTCATCAGGATCAGCTTGCCGTCGGGCTTGCCGGCCAGGCTGGCCAGGTGCGCCGGCGAAATCTTGGCCTTGTAGCGGCCGAAGGCTTCGAGCTGGTCTTCGGGAATGCCCAGGCGCTCCAGCGCCAGTTGCGTGATGGGCCGCAGCGTGGCGGCCTGGGCGATCTCGATATCACTCTGCATGGGGGACTACTTTCGAGGCGGCGAGCTTGGCGTGGCGACGCGCCACTTCAACATCGGCGTGGCGCGCCAGGGCCACGCCCATGCGGCGTTTGACGAAACTTTCGGGCTTGCCGAACAGGCGGATGTCGGTGCCGGGCACGCGCAGCGCTTCGTCCACGCCGTCAAAGACGATGCCCTGGGCATCGACGCCGCCGTAGATCACGGCGCTGGCGCCCGGGCTCTTCAGGCTGGTGTCCACCGGCAGGCCGAGGATGGCGCGGGCGTGCAGCTCGAACTCGTTCTGCCACTGCGTCGTCATCGTCACCATGCCGGTGTCGTGCGGGCGCGGGCTGACCTCGCTGAACCAGACGTCGTCGCCCTTGACGAAGAGCTCGACGCCGAACAGGCCCAGCCCCTTGGGCTGCCCTTCTGGCTCACCGCCGAGGTTGTCCGTCACCGCCTTGGCGATCTCGCGCGCGCGGCGCAAGGCCACTGCGGCCATCGGGTGCGGCTGCCAGCTTTCGACATAGTCGCCGCTCACCTGCACGTGGCCGATGGGCTCGCAGAAATGGGTTTCAACGCTGCCGTCGGCGCCCAGCGCACGCACCGTGAGCAAGGTGATCTCGTAGTCGAAATCGATGAAGCCTTCGACGATCACGCGGCCACCGGCGACGCGGCCGCCGGCCATGGCGTGGTCCCACGCTTTGGCCACGTCGGCTGGCCCGTCGATCTTGCTCTGGCCCTTGCCCGAGCTGCTCATCACCGGTTTGACGATGCAGGGGTAACCTATTTTTGGCCCATCCACGGCGTCAATTGCCGCCTGCAACTCGACCAGTGAATCGCAAAACTGGTAGGGGCTGGTGGGCAGCGCCAAGGTCTCGGCGGCCAAGCGGCGAATGCCTTCGCGGTCCATCGTCAAGCGCGCCGCACGCGCCGTCGGGATCACGCGCACGACACCCTCGGCTTCCAGCGCCTCGAGCACCGGCGTGGCGATGGCCTCGATCTCGGGCACCACCAGGTCGGGCTTCTCGGCCAGGATCAGCGCGCGCAGCGCTGCCGGGTCGCTCATGGTGACGGTGCGTGCATGGTGCGCCACCTGCTGGCCGGGCGCATTGGCGTAGCGGTCCACGGCGATCGTCTCGACGCCCAGGCGCTGCAGTGCGATCAGGACTTCCTTGCCGAGTTCGCCGCTGCCGAGCAGCATGACGCGGGTGGCAGACGGGGACAGGGGGGTGCCGATCGGCTTCATTGCAGCGGGAGCGGGGTGGCGGGTGCGCATTGTCGCCGCGGTCGCCGCGCCCCAGCGGCGATGCGATGATGTCGTCATGCCCGCGCACGCCAGCCTCTCGACCCGCGCCCTCGCCCTGTACAGCGTGGCCCTGCTGGCGCTGCTGGTGCTGTCAGGCTGGCGGCCCTTTGACCTGGCCACCTGGGTCATGGAGGTGGCGCCGGTGGTCATCGTGCTGCTCATCATCTGGGCCACACGCCAGCAGTTTCCGCTCACGCCGCTGCTGCTGGCGCTGGTCTTTGCGCATGCCTGCGTGCTGATGCTGGGTGGCCATTACAGCTACGCCCGGGTGCCGCTCGGTGACTGGCTGCGTGACGCCTTCGGCCTGGCCCGCAACCCCTACGACGGCATTGGCCACTTCATGCAGGGTTTCGTGCCGGCCATCGCCGCGCGCGAGTTGTTGCTGCGTCATACCGGCCTGGTGCGCGGCGGCTGGCTGTTCGTGGTGGTCACGGCGGTGTGTCTCGCGGTGAGCGCGATCTATGAGCTGATCGAGTGGGGGGCCGCCGTTGCGCTGGGCCAGGGCGCGGAAGAATTCCTCGGCACCCAGGGCGACCCCTGGGACACGCAGAAGGACATGGCCATGGCCTGGATCGGCGCCATGGCGGCACAGTGGGTGCTGGCCCGTTGGCATGACCGCCAATTGGCAGCGCTGGGGCCCCAGGCATGAACAGCATGGCAGCACACTACCTCGACCTCGACACCTGGCCGCGGCGCGACGCCTTCGACTACTTCCGCGGCTTCGACAAACCCTACTTCAATGTCTGCGTGCGGGTTGACGTGAGCCGCCTGAAGCAGGCCGTTGCAGACGCCCGGATCGGCGGCCTGACCCTGGCCTGCTACTTCATCGCCCTGCGCCTGGCCAACTTGCACGAAGCCTTCCGCTACCGCATCGAAGGCCAGCGCGTGCGCGTGCACCCGAGCGTGGGCGGCAGCACCACGGTGCTGCGCGAGGACGACAGCTTCGGTTTCGCCGACTTCGACGACCAGCCCACGTTCGCCGCCTTTGCCGCAAGCGCCGCGACGGCCATCGACGCTTCACGCAAGGGCCGAGCACCCTTCGAACCCAAGCCCGAGGCGCAGGCCTGCATCCACTTCACCAGCTTGCCGTGGCTGCACTTCACCAGCTTCTCGCACGCCCGCAACTGGGGGCGTGAAGACTCGATCCCCAAGCTCGCCTTCGGCCGCGTCCAGAGCGAAGGCGCGTGGGCCTGGATGCCGCTGTCGGTGGAAGTGCACCACGCCCTGATGGACGGCCTGCATGTCGGCCGCTACGTGCAGGCCTTCGAGACTGCATTGCAGGATCCGATGCCTTGGCTCGCCGCGCCGCCCTGTTCAGCCTGAGCGCGGTCATGCCGGCACGCGCGCTGAGCTTGTCCCATCTCACGCGCTACGCCG